>QHYN01000215.1 GCA_003224145.1 Acidobacteriota bacterium | reverse complement strand
ATGAACTGCTCACCGATCGCACGCCGCAGGAAATTGCCTCACTGCAAAAGAAAGTATCCAGCGGCAAGTTGCATCCGATGGACGCGAAGATGCGCCTTGCGCAGGAAGTCATCAGCGACTTTCACGGCCAAGAGGCAGCACGCAAAGCCGCTGAGAATTTCCAGCGCGTCTTCCGCGACCGCCAAGCACCTGCCGAAGCGCCAGTCGTGAAATTGTCGAAGGGACCAGCGAAAAAGTTGACAGCGCTGCTTGTCGATTTGAAGCTGGCGCCATCGAAGAGTGAAGCCGAGCGTCTCATAAAACAGAAAGCCGTCGAAATTGACGGCGTTGCGGTCGATGATCCGCGCAAAGATATCGATCTCAGCAAACCTGCGGATTTTCTTCTGCGCGCAGGAAAAAAGAAATTCGTGCAAATCATAGTCGGATAACTTCGTTGCATCTACCCTATTCGTCGTTCCGAGCGAAGCGAGGAATCTCTCTTCGGTTTGTGCGCAGTATCTTCAGTTAAGGATTTCCCCGACCAATTGGAATACGTGTTCCGCGATCGCGGGCGCGGAGGTCAGGCCGGGCGACTCGATCCCGACCAACTGAATCGCCCGCGGCACTTTGGGGTCGCGCATAATGACAAAATCGCCGTGCGCGTCGGTGGCGCCCGGCGGCACGAGCTTCGGCCGCAATCCGGAATAGCCCAGCTGCAAATCGCTCTCCTCGACCTCCGGCAACATTGCTTTTGCGCCCTTGACAAAATCCGCAATTCCAAGCCGCCCGCGCTCGTAATTTTCCTTGCCCTCCACATAAATTGCGGTCGGACCTAAAAGCACCGTACCCCAGAGCGTCTTGGTGAAATGTACGCCCAGACTGAGCCCGTGATGATGCGGCATCGGGTAGACCAAGGCGTTGATCAGGTAAGCGCGCGGGCCGCGAATTTCGCAATATTCCCCGCGCAACGGATAAATCTTCCAGGAATGGTTGCCCAGCAGGGCGGCAATTTCGTCAGAGTAAAGACCCGCGGCGTTGATGACGCAGCGCGCTTCGATGGTCTCGTCCTGCGCGTCTTCTTTATCGCCGATGCGCAAACGGACGCGGATGGTCTCGCCTTTGGGTTCCAGCGCCACAACCTTCGCGCGCGTCACCACGTGTGCGCCCTTTTCTGTGGCGAGCCGCGCATACGTTCGAACCAGATCTTCCGCGGAGACGATACCCGTCGAAGGCACATCCAAAGCGGCCACTCCGCGGATGTACGGTTCGCGGGCGCGAATCTCGGTACCGTCAACGAGGCGCAAGCCATCGACCCCATTGTCTTCGCCGCGTGTTTTCAGCGCGGCGAGGTCTTCCTCTTCTTGCGCGTTGGCGGCTACGACGAGTTTTCCGCAGTGGCGATAGGGAACTTTATGCTTCTCGCAGAATTCGTACATCATGCGGTTACCGGCGACACAGTGCCGCGCTTTCAGCGAGTCTTTCTGGTAGTAAATTCCCGAATGGATGACGCCACTGTTGCGCGAGCTGGTGGCCATGCCCACGCGCGGATTTTGCTCCACCAAAAAGACATCCTGCCAATGTTGCGAAAGTGCATACGCAGTAGCGCAGCCAACCACGCCGCCGCCAATGATGAGCACATTAGCTTGGTCCATAAGGAGATAAGAATACCGGATGAGAATCTAAAACTGAAAAGCTCGCTCGTCGGTAAGACGCTGGCGCGGGCTCGCGTTGCGCGCGGGAATCAGCTGTCGCCGCCCGTTTCGTCGAGATACGGAGTGCATTCGACGAGCTTGGCTTCCGTGCCATCGTGCACCGCATAGACGGCGTGCTTTTTCTCGTACCCGTTTCGCCACAGCGAAGCCGCGCCGTGCGCGCCGTCTTTATTGATGGCGTAAAAATAGATGTGAAACGTGCCGAGTTTTTTCTTGTCGTTTTTATAGTTGTGGGCGATGCGACCCAAGGCTTCGAGGCACGCGGCTTCGGGCGACATCCCCTTGCGCATCATTTCGATGATCGTATGCCCGCCACAAATCTTGATGTTTTCCTCGCCTTTGCCGGTCGAGCCCGCCGCGCCAACTTCATTGTCCACGCAGCAGCCCGCGCCGATGATGGGCGAATCGCCGACCCGCCCGGGAATTTTCCACGACAAACCGGAAGTCGTGGTGGTGGCGGAGATGTCTCCTTTGGCGTCCACGGCCATGCAAGGAATCGTGCCTGTGCGGGGATGCGCAATGACGCTCTCGGCGTAGGCAATCTCTGCTTCGTTGCCATCGAAGAGGGCCGCCATGTGTTCTTTCCACTCCGGCGAATCGATTCCCGGCCGCCAATTGAAGGAAGTCTTGGCTTTCCACGCCAGCCAGATTTTTCTCGAATGTTCCGTGAGGAGATTCATCTCCTCGAATCCCTCGGCCACTGCGTAGCGGCGAGCGCCATCGCCCACCAGCATCACGTGATTGGTGTTTTCCATGACCGTTTTCGCCAGGCGCGAAACATTTTTGATGCGCCGCACGGAAGCCACAGAACCTGCACGATGCGTGGGGCCGTGCATGACGCTCGCGTCGAGTTCGACTTCGCCTTCTTCGTTGGGCAAGCCGCCGTAGCCCACGGAGTCGTCGTTGGGATCATCTTCGACGACCGTGACCGCGGCGACCACGGCGTCGAGTGTGTCGCCGCCCTTCTTGAGGATGTCCATGCCTTTGTCGAGGGCGTGCAGGCCATTGGCGCTGGAAATAATGAGCGGGCGCTTGCCCTGCGCGGGAGGAGCGAGATTCGCGAGGGAAAGCGCGTCGTCCCCGTTCGTTGGAGTGCGGCCAAAGAGTTTATTGGCACCGGCGAGGGCGCTGCCCGCCAACGAAGTGCGAAAGAATTTACGGCGTGACCAAAGTTCCATGTGGAATGCCTCCTGGAAGTGCGGAGGCCAATATACAACAGCCGAGGTTCGAGGTTTGAAGTTTGCGCAACCAGCTTGAGGCCCTGGGCGTCGACCGCTACGATGGTGTGTGGCGGCGCGTGCTTGTCGTTAGGCCTGCACCGACAGCGGACTGGACAGAATCAGTAAGAGGATGAAGAGGATGCACAACAAGAATTTCATGAGGACACACTCCTTGCCGTCCGCGTGATCCCTCAACTTGGAAAAAAGCCCGGGCACGCAAGCCGCCAATCCCTCGAGGACGATCGCAGTTTATGCCCGGCAAAAGCGGCGCAACACTGGACGGAGGGCGCGAAAGAGGGCAGTTGGCACCGTGGTGGAGGGGCCTGTCCCGCGGGCCAGCAGGGAATGATCGGTGAAATCAAGCGGTGACTTCCGGCGAACCGTGAGCACGCGCGGGGAATTCGCCTTCCCAGCGCGCGATAACCACGCAGGCGAGGCAGTTGCCAAGGACGTTGACGGCCGTGCGCCCCATGTCCATGAGCTGGTCGATCCCGAAAAGCAGAAAAAGCGGCTCGCTCGGCAGATGGAATGAGCTCGCCGCGGCGAACACAATCACCAGCGAGGCGCGCGCCACGCCCGCTGTGCCTTTGCTGCTCACCAGAAGAGTGAGCAGCATAATGGCCTGCTGCGCGATCGTGAGATGGATGCCGGCGGCCTGCGCGATGAAGAGCAAAGCGAGAGACTGGTAGAGGCTGGAGCCGTCGAGATTGAAGCTGTAGCCGGTGGGCAGAACGAAGGCGACGGTCTCGCGGGGCACGCCAAAGGATTCCATCTGCTCCATGGCGCGTGGGAGAGCGGCTTCGGAACTGGCAGTGGCAAAGGCGATGGTGACCGGCTCGGTGACGGCGCGGAGGAATCGCTTCACCGGCACGCGCGCCAGCAACGCGATGGGAAACAAAACGCAAGTGATGAAAAACACGAGGGCCACGTACATGGTCGCGAGCAGCTTCAAAAGCGGCAAAAGAACACCCAGGCCGAGATGGCCGACGGTGTACGCAACGGCGCCAAAAACGCCGATGGGCGCAGCGTACATGACCAGGTTGGTGAACTTGAACATGGTTTCCGAAAGGCTCTCGGCGAAAGCCAGCATGGGGCGGCGCTTTGCCTCCGGCACAAGGACGAGCGCCATGGCGAAGAGGATGCTGAAAATCACGACCTGCAGCACCTGACCTTCGGCCACCGATTTCGCGATATTCTCCGGGAAGATGTCCGTGATGAGTTGCGTGGCGGTGTGGGGCGCGGCATTGAGCGGTTCCGCTGCGGCGGCCGGCGGGAGGCGCACGCCTTCGCCCGCGCGGCTGATGTTGATGGCTGCCCAACCGATGAGCAATGCGATCGTGGACACAACCTCGAAGTAGATGAGCGATTTGATGCCGAGACGGCCGACTTTCTTCAGGTCCGCGTGACCCGCGATGCCCACGACGAGCGTGCCGAAAAGCAGCGGCGCGATGATGACCTTGATCAGCCGGAGAAAAATGGTGCCGAGAAACTGGAGCTTTGCGGCGGCGGAAGGCATGTCGTGGCCGAATTCCGCGCCGGCCAGCAGGCCGACAAGGATCCAAGCGGTCAGCGAGCGCCGGGAAGCGGCATAGGCCGCGATGAGTAGAATGGCGAGCCAGCGCAGGAGCGTGGCGGCAAGCGCGGCGAACGGGAGGCTCTCACCGCTCGGCGAGAGCGGTAGAACATGCCCACCCGCGAAGAGCGACGCGGCTATCGCCACCGTCGCCGCGGCGACTGCCGCCAGCAGAAGCCTGTTTTTCATGAAAGCTCGATCCACGAGCGCATCGGTGCCGAAAGGTATGCTGCTTCGCCCTGCGTGTCAATTGGCATGCGCACGAGAAGCGCCCCGACCCGGTGTCTGGGAACGCGAGGTACGGAGGTGGCTGATGGCACCGGGAAGCGGCAGGGAGAGTGGAAGTTGTTGACAAGACAGGGAGCAGTGCTGCAGCCAGTTTTTGAACAATCGATTTGATGGGAACAGAAAGTATTGTGTTCAACTAATTGAAACCAAAAAGCTTAGCTGCATATAAGCATAATATACTTGCGTTTGCACGGCATGATTGACTTGTATTTGTACGGCATAATATACTTGTATCCATACGGTGCGATTGACTTGTGAACCCTCAACATCATACACTTGTGCTTACCCAGCACAATAAACTTGTAATGACCCAACCCCAAGAAAGATGGGAGGCTTTCAATGCCCTCACCAAACGAAAAACTGGCTGAATCGCTCGAGGTGCTGGAGGCACTCCAGGAAGGCAACCGACGGGTGTTCCGTTCCGACGACCTGAGCCGGGTTCACCGCGAGCGCCTGGTGGAAAACGGCTTCCTGCAAGAAGTCATGAAGGGTTGGCTGATCTCTGCAAGCCCCGAAGCAGAGGCCGGCGAGAGCACGCCGTGGCATGCGTCGTTTTGGGAATTCTGCGCACGCTACTGCGACGAACGTTTTGGCGAACAATGGCACCTGTCGCCGGAGCAGTCCCTTTTTTTGCACGGCGAGAGAACGGTGATCCCGGATCAGCTGGTTGTGCACAGTCCGAAAGCGACGAATAACGACATCAGTCTTCTGTTCGGCACAACGCTTTACGATCTGAAGGTTGCGGAGATGCCGGCAACCGCAGCTCTCACGGTGAGGGACGGATTGCGCCTGTTTTCGCCGGCGGCGGCGTTGGTACGCGTGCCCGAATCATTCTTTCAGATGTATCCCGTCGAGACGCAAGTGGTGATGGCGAGCCTTGCTGACGCCTCGGACGTACTTCGGTTTCTCCTGGACGGCGGCCATTCCGCGAAAGCCGGTTATCTTGCCAAAGCCTTCCGACAAACCGGGCGCGGCGACCTCGCGGACGAGATTCTCCGGGCGATGAAGGGCGCCGGATACGATGTGCGCGAGAGCAGTCCTTTTGAGTCCAGGCATATACATATATTTGCCAAGCTGGGCCGTCCCGCCGCTCCGATTGTGGGCCGGATCGAGATGCTTTGGGACTCGATGCGCGGCAAGGTCCTCGCGACGTTCCCCAAAGCGCCGGGACTTCCGGCGGACAAGGAAGAGTATCTTCGCTTCGTCGATGACATCTACCGGACTGATGCCTACCACTCGCTGTCCATTGAAGGCTACTCCGTCAACCCTGCCTTGGTTGAGAGAGTGCGGCAGGGCGGCTGGGACCCCGAGCACGACCCCGGCGATCGCAGAAACCGCGACGCCCTCGCGGCGCGGGGATACTGGCAAGCGTTCCAGCTGGTGAAAAAAGGAGTAGAGAAAGTGATCGCCGGTGAGAACGCCACCGCGCTCGTGCGTGCCGTGCACAACGACTGGTATCGCGAATTGTTCCAGCCCTCCGTCACAGCCGGCCTGCTCGAAACGGGGTCATTGGCCGGATACAGGAACATACCTGTGTATCTGCGCGGGTCGCGCTATGTTCCGCCCAGGTGGGAAGCGGTGCGCGACGCCATGCCAGCGTTCTTCGACCTTCTGGAAAAGGAACCCGAGCCTTCGGTGCGCGCGGTGTTGGGACACTGGCTTTTCGGTTATGTCCATCCTTACTTTGATGGGAACGGGCGCATGGCGCGCTTCCTGATGAACGTCATGTTGGCTTCGGGCGGCTATCCCTGGACGGTGATTCGCATCAGGGATCGCAAGTCTTATCTGAGCGCGCTGGACCGCGCCAGCATCGAGATGGACATTCATCCGTTCACGACCTTTATCGTCCACCGCGTGCAATGGCGGCTTGAGCGTCACGATCTTAAGTTTCCTGCGCCCATGGAGAGTCTCGTTTTCGGGCGTGACCTTGTCCTTTTCTACGGGCAAGATGGCGAGGCGGTCGTGCGGTGCGTCATCAGCGGAGAAGCCCTGGACGCTCACTTCCATGGAGACGGCAAGGACAGAGTCGAAGTGTTCCGAGCGAACCGCCAGGCCATCGAACAGGAGGTGCAGCGGAAATACATTGCCGGCGACACCGAAGTGGATGGGTCGGTTCTCATTCGCTCGGGCGATCTGCCTGAGTGACGACTTGCGGGCCTGAAACAGGAGTTGTCCCCACCAATAACTCCGTTCTTGTTGCGCAGTGCATGGTTAGGCATAGACGTTGCGATGATCCAGTGAATCACAAGCCGTTACCAATTTGGTTGCCGAGTGAATTGAAATCGATTAAGTCTCGGCGCGGTCCGTTGAATGGCTGTGGCATTAAGCCTTACTCGTACAAGTTTTGCGCGGCGACAGCATCGGTAATCAGAGGAAAGCGGCGGCAGGGCCGCCATACTCAAAATGGCCAGCGCTATTCGGAGGAGCCGAGGGGGAGGAAGTATTGCGTGCCCTTGACGGGATCCTGGAGGCGCCGCAACAACTGCTGGAGGTCGTCGCTGCGCTCGACGAAGTCGATCTCCGAAGTGTTGACGACCAGGAGATCGCAGGCGGCGTAGCGGAAAAAGAAATGTTCATAGGCGCGGGCCACTTCTTCGATGTATTCGGGAGAGATTTGCGATTCGTCGCGGGAAGCTTTTTTGGCGATGCGTTCGCCCAGGACTTCGGGCTTGGCTTGCAGGTAGATGACGAGATCGGGGGCGGGAAGATCCGCGGTGAAGGCTTCGTAGTAGCGTTCGTAGAGCTTGAGTTCCCGGTCGTTGAGGTTGAGATTGGCAAAGATGCGGTCTTTTTCGAGAAGAAAGTCGGAGAGGACAGGGCCGGGAGCTTCCACGCCCAAGGCTTCCCGCAGGCGCTTCTGCCGCTCGAGGAGGAAATACATCTGGGCGCGAAAAGCGGCCCCGGGCTTGGCCTGATAGAAATCGGCGAGAAAGGGGTTGTCTTCGCAATCGTAGATGCGGCGGGCGTGGAGGCGCTCGGCGAGGATGCGGGCGAGGGTGCTTTTTCCGACGCGCAAGGGGCCTTCGATGACGATGAAGCGCGGAGGCTGGGGGCTGCGCTGCGGAACGCGAGCGCGTTTGGCGGCGGAGGAGTCGTCGCTAGGCATCGTGGGCGTGACTCCGATCCGATCGGAGCCGAAGGGCGAATTATAGCAGACTTGCGGCAAGAGTTCTGGCGTGTCTACCGAGGCGGGGCAGCACGGGAGGGCCAAATATGCAGAAATATTTTTCACATTTATGGACTGGTACTGCCGTTTGAAGAAAGGGCAAACCGGGGAACTAGAGGGACGTACTAAGCAGAATGTGACCAAAGGACCAGTGTCACCTGACCTTTCGTACAGTAAATTGCCAGTATTGCGAGTGGGGACGGACTTGCAAGACCACTGGCAATACTGAGGTGGCAAATGGTCTTTGCAACGCTCCTGTTGATTTGCTCCATGCCGCAGTTGGACGACGCGGCGAAAACAGTGGCCGATTCCAACGCGGCGGCCGTGCTGCCAGCCCATCCCGCAGTTTCTTCCGGTGGAGCAGTAAAAGACACCCCAGCCGCGGCCTCCCTGCCTTCTGCGCCGGAACCCAAAGTGAAGCCGGACGTCGAGCCCGCTACGCTGCGCGCTGCGTCGTTTCAGCCCGTGAAGCCTGCGGTGACGCGGCCGCGCGAAACGCCGCGGCAAAGGAAGGTGTGGTATGCGCTGACGATAGCAGGAAGCGGCGGAGCAGCCTTTGACGCGTGGTCGACGCGGCGAGCGATCTCCGGCGGCTATGGTCAGGAAGCGAACCCGTTCCTGCGCCCGTTCGCCAATTCCAATGCAATTTATGCCGTGACGCAGGTGAGCCCGGCCTTTATGGACTTTCTGGGTAAGCGCATGATGGTCAGCCAGAATCCGTGGATAAGAAAGTTGTGGTGGGTTCCCCAAGTAGCGGGGACAGGCATGTCGTTCGCCTCAGCCGCGCACAACGTCAGCATCGTGCACTAAGAGTTCCCTCAATCCCCCCAACGGAAAGCGTTCCGGGCAGCCCTCGCCGGGACGCTTTTTGTTTCAGGACGACGCAGCCGCGTTGGTTGCGCAAAGTCTCGTGAAGCCGAATGAAACATTCGTTTCAGCGCAAAAAGGGGTGGCGACTTTCGTTGCCACGCGGGCCCAAACCTTACTTCGAAACGACCAAGATCACGAACGAATCCGGCTTCATTTTGCCGCGCCGCTCGCCCGGGGCAGGTGGATCAAAGTCCGCGGCGGGGAGAAAGATGTTATGGGTCTTCAGATCGAGCCCCATGGTGCGGGCGCTCCGCTTGGTGGGGACGTTTTCCACCACGGTGTATTTGTCGGGCGCGTCCTCGTGGATCACGGTGATTACGCCTTCGCCGCAGGAAGCGAAGAAATCGTTCGTGGCCGGGTCGAACGCGGCGGCATCGGGGCCGTTGCCAATTGCCGGTGTGGCGACGACCTTGCCGGTGTCCGCATCCACGACGACAGAGACTTTGTCATCACAAACAGCGAGCAAGCGGCGGTTTTTCACGTCCATCGCAAGGCCCGATGGCGACTTGCATGGCGCAAGCGGCCAGTGGTGGAGTTCCTTAAGGTTTTGGGCATCGAGGTGATGAAGCTCGGAGGTATCTTCGTTGTTCACGAAGATGCTTCCCTTGCCGTCCACTGCGGCAAATTCTGGTTTCCCGCCTAGAGCAATCGTGCCGGCAACGGTTCCATCTGCTGCATTGATGGCCGTGGCGTTTTTGCCGCGGCCATTGAACGTGAATACGCGCTTGCTGACCGGCTCGTAGACGATGGCGTCCGGGTTGGCATCGGTCTTGACACTGCCGATTGGTTTCAAAGTCTTTAGGTCGAAGATCGTGACACTATCGCTGCGACCGTTGCTGGTAAATCCGCGGCCGAGGTCGGAAGCGATGGCGATGCCGTGCACTCCCTGCGTATCGGGAATATCGCCAACGACAGCGTGGCTATCCGCGTCCATGACCACCGTGTGAGTGCCCCGCGAGATGTAAACGCGTCGGGCAGCACTATCGACGTAGACGTAATCCCAGCCGCCTTCACCGCCCAGCGGGATGGTCTTGACGAGCTTGTAGCCGGAAGCGCCGGGTGCGGGCGCGGCCGCGTGCGAGAGTGTCCTCGCACAAGTGAATATCGCAATCAAGAGTAAACTGGTGAGCCCAAGGAAAGTCACTGTTTTGCGCATGATTTCTTCTCTCTTTGGCTTTGCAGTCTTGACTGCGTCTTGCGCTGCCAAGCGGGGTCATTTCTAGCGTGAAGAACATAAACACAACATAAACGCCAGCAGCCTGGCGAGTTTAGCGCGAGCGCCAATCCGGCGTCTGCGGACTACCCCTTTACTTTGTGCTGCTCAAACCACCCCGCAATATAAAGCATTTTGGCGATGTGATGGCTCGGGCGGCGGCTGATGCCATGCGGCTCTTCCGGAACGCGCACGAGAACAGCGTCGACGTTCAGGAGTTTGAGCGCCTCATAGAACTGCTCGGCTTCGGAAATGGGCGTGCGATAGTCAGCCTCGCCGGTCATGACTAACGTGGGAGTTTTCACTTTGGCGACGAGACTGGTGAGGGAGCGCTGCATGTACTGGTCGGTATTATCCCAGGGATTGCCGGGGAACCAGTATTGCGCGACCCAGGGGATGTCCGAAGTGAGGACAAAGCTGTACCAATTGATGACCGGATAGAGCGAAGCCGCGGCCCGGAAGCGGTCGGTGTGTTCGATGGTCCAGCAAGTGAGAACGCCTCCTCCGCTGCCGCCGGTGACAAAGAGATTGTTGGTGTCGATGTAGCCCTTGGCAACGACAGCGTCAACGCCGCTGTTCAAGTCATCGAAATCGTCTCCGGGATAGGCGTGGTGGATCAGGTTGGCGAATTCTTCGCCATAGCTGGTGCTGCCTCGCGGATTCGTATAAAGAACGACGTAGCCCATGGAAGCCCAGACCTGCTTTTCAAAGTCGAAGCGGTCGCCATAGTCGGCAAACGGGCCGCCGTGAATCTCCAGAATGAGCGGATATTTTTTGGTGGCGTCAAAATCGGGCGGGTGAACGATCCAACCGTGAATCTTGCGCTTGTCTTTGGACGACTCATAGGAGATTTCTTCCACGTGGCCGGGCTTCTTCTGCGCCAACAGTTCCTCGTTGAGGGAGGTGAGGACTTTCATTGCGCCGCCGCTGAGGATAGCAATGTCGCCGGGCTCGTCCGTGCGGCCATAGGTCATGGCGATGAGGCCGTTGTGGGCAATGGAGAAGGAGCCGCCGCCATAGGCGCTGGTGGTGGAGGCCAGGTGGTCCATGGTCTTTTTGCAGTTTCCGTCCGTGGAACAGAAGCCAATCTTGGTGTCGCCCTGATCGTCGTAACGGAAGTAGACGCCGCTGTTGTCAAAGGCCCATTGAGGTTCCTGAATGTCGCGATCGAGTTTGTCCGAGAGGGAGTGCGAGCCGGTGCCATCGCGGTTCATCAAATAAAGCTTCGTAGTTTGATGGCCCTGGAGGCGGTCGTCAAAGCCGGTGTACGCGATCCACTTCCCGTTGGGAGAACCGGCAGGAGCATTGTCGGGTCCTTTGCGATTGGTGAGCGCGCGCAGGGCGCCGTCGGCGACGCTGAATTCATAGATTTCCGTGTCGATGTACGCATGTTCGGATTCCGGATGGCGGTTGGCGGAAACAATGAGGTACTTGCCGTCGGAAGTCCATTCGGCGCGATTGGCTCCCCACTCGTTGCCGCCGTTCGGAAAATTGCCGTTGGTGACTTGCCGCGGCGCGCCGCCATCCGCGTTGACGACGAACACCTGCATGTAGCCCGGCTTGAGATAACCGGCACCGTTGTATCGATAAACCAGACGGTCATAGGCAGCCGGGGGATCAGCCCACTTTGCGCCCGCGGGCGGAGCGGGCAGATCGGCGAGGTGCGGGCCCTTGCTGGGAACCAGCGCGGAGAACGAAAGCATTTTTCCGTCGGGCGACCAGTTGATGGCGTTCGGTGAGTTTTCGAGATTGGTGGTGCGCGCGGTCTGGCCCGTGTCCATCCAGCGGATGTAAATCTGCGATTTGCCGTCCGTATCCGAGAGATAGGCGAGGCGAGTGCCGTCGGGCGACCAGCGCGGGGAAGTGTCGCTGCGGTTTCCGGTGGTCAGTGGGCGGTGATCGGAGCCGTCGGTGTTGATGATCCAGAGATTCGAATAGCGCTTGTCCGTGGCGGCGTCGGCGAATCGCCGCACGTAGACGATTTTCTTGCCGTCGGGAGAGATTTCCGGATCCGTGGGCAATTGGATCTGGAACTCATCCATGGCGGTGAGCTTGCGAGAGACATCCTGAGCTCGCAGAATGGAACTTGTGCCAATGGGCCAGATGGTGGCCAGTAGTGTGATGGCGATGCGCGCTTTTGGTGTCATGAGTAGGGACTCCTCGCGCGCCGAGTAAACAACGCGAATCCCGCCCTGTCAAGATGACAAGAAAGTGTGTGGCGGTAAATTTTTGGCAGCCGCGCCCCGCGGACTTTCCCATCAGCCATCACCGCGTGCGCGCAATTGCATCAAGCGGAGTTTGCCGCCCGCCCAGGCGGTCGGCAAGGCGAGCACGATGAGCGCAAGGGGATACCAGTGGGGTCCGAAGGCCGGTCCTTTGTTCCACGTCACGATGGCGCCCACAGTGGTGACGACAAGGGCAGCGATGCCTAGAATCATGGCGTGCAGCATAGGGCGGTCGGGTGCAAGCCGCGCTGCGAGGTAGCTGCCCGCCACGCCGTACACGGTGCGATAAACCGTTGCAAGCAAGAGGGACCCTTCGTAGCCGACCATCGATTGACCCCATGGTGGGAAGACACCCATGGCATGGAGCACGACGTCGGTGCCGAGGGAGAGAATGACGCCTGCGAACATGCCCGCGAGCAGGGCGCCAATGCTTCGACCGATTCGTCGCGGAGGCGGAGGTTGCATTTCGTTCATGACCCCGTTGTTCCTTTCTCCAGCGCGGCTGGGGCGCGAGGCCTGGGTAACTAATGCGCGACGACACCTGCCCCATTCACCGGAATTCCAACGCGACGAACGAGGTCCTGGAAGCGCGGGTCGGAGTGCAGTGGTTCCACTCTGGGATCGTCGTTGAGATCCAGCAGGTCATCGTCGTGTTCGGCGAATGAGTTTCGCAACCACTGAAATGCGCGGTCCTTGTCGCCAAGGCCGACGTACACCAAAGCGATACTGTAAGAGAGCATATCTCCAGGTTTGCGCGCGGCTTTCAGTTCTTCGAGGAGCCTTAGAGCATCTGCCCGGCGGCCTTGCACAGCATAGAGATGAGCCACAGCTGCCTTAGCCAAGAGGAGGTTCCCGTTCCTCGAAAGCGTTTTGTACTTCTCAAACTCCACCAACGCTTGCTCGTACTTGCCCAAACTTTCATAAACCAGGCCGAGGTCACAATGTGCATCGGGAAAGCTTGGATCTATTTCCAATGCTCTGTTCAGTTGTTGGATTGCCCGGTCAAAATCGTGACTCGACCAATAGATGGAGCCCAGATTGGTGTTAGCTAAAACGGCGAGGGGATCAAGTTCCAGAGCCCGTTGCATCTCGGAATGGGCTTCATCGAAGCGTCGTAAGGCGGATAGATACCCAGCGTAGCCGTGGTGAGCGTGGGTATCATTCGGGTCCAGCTCAATGGCGCGTTTAAACTCCTGTTGAGCAACACTCCAATCCCAATCGTTACGCCATGTGGCGAAAGCGAAGGCCGCGTGCCCTCTACCAATGGTGTCATCAAGCGACAATGCTTTTCTGGCTGCTTCTTTGCCATGCCGGTAGTCACTCAAGAGGTTATAAGCGAAGGCAAGTCCAATCCAGGCCCGGGCAAAGCCAGGATCCTTTTCGATCGCTTTTTGGAAATACTCCCGGCTGTTGGCCGCTGACTGTTCGGTGCCCTTATCCCAGTAATAGAGGCCCTGTAGGTACAACTGATACGCCTCAGGATCGGAGTGCGTGACCGCTGCAATCTTCGCCGTTTCTGCCGGAGTAATCTGGGCCTTGACCTGCTTGGCAATGGCACCGGCCACGTCACTCTGCAGCGCGAGGATATCCCGCATGTCCCTGTCATAGGTCTCCGCCCAGAGGTGCCGATCGGTACGCGCATCAACGAGCTGCGCCGTGATACGTACCCGGTCCGACGAACGAGTTACCGATCCTTCCACCACAGCCTCAACGTTCAACTCGCTCGCAATCTGCACCAGTGGCTTATGGCTGTTCCTGTACTGCATAGACGAAGTCCGTGAGATGACGCGTAGCGAGCCAATCTTCGCCAGGACTGTGGTCAACTCATCCGTCATGCCGTCAGCGAAATATTGCTCATCTGGATTGCCCGAGAGATTCTCCAGCGGCAGAACGACAATCGAATGAATCGGGGGCGCACCACGAGGCAGAATCCGACTGCGGATGCCGGCAATGTTGAAGGCAAAGCCAGCGGCGATGAATGCCGTGGCTCCCAGGGCAGGGACCCAAGCACGCCTCCAGCGAAAGACCGTCGGCTCTCGGGGTATAACAACCCGCTCGGGGGTGGGTGAGCCAGCGGGTTCGAGCACACGTTCAACCGGGGCAATGAACCTGTAGCCCTTGCCAACGGAGGTTTTCACAAAGCGCGGCTGTTCGGGGTCATCATTCAGCGCCGAACGAATTTTGCGAACGGCATTATTGATTCCGTTCTCCGCATCGAAGAAGAAGTCCTTGCCCCAGATCTTCTCGATGATTTCTTCCCGCTTGACCAGGTGACCCTGCTTTTCGGCCAGCAGGATCAGCAACTCCATGGGCTTGCGCTCCAGACGGAGGCGATGGCCGGCACGACAGAGCTCGAACCCATCAGGATCAAGCTGGTAATCCCGGAAGCGCAGTTTTGCGGAGGACATGAAACTTCCTGCAAGGACTAGAGTGAGTATAGCTCCGTCCTCCAACCCAGAGAACAGACGAATTAGCCCCATCCACTCAAGCAGTTATACCGATAGGTAGAAGTGAGAAAGGCACAAGGCGCGCGCGATTGACTTCCGCCAGCATCCGCCTGAATCTCCAGCCATCGCAAGGCACAAGGCCTGACAGGACAGGGTGAGCGATGGGAGATTTCGGGCTCGATCCGGAAACGGCACTGAAACTTATACAGATGCTCCTTCGTGGGGCTGGCTATTTCTTTGCGGGATTTGCGCTACTTGGGCTCTCCACCTACGTTGTCTTTCTGTGCTTGGAGATATTCGCTTCGCAAACTCACGCCAACGTCCGAATTGCCAAAGTTCCGCAGCCTGTCGTTTGTGTTCGCGCGGCCGAACAGAATCAGGATCTGATCCCCGCGGAGACGCCGATTCTGGCTGAGGCACCATCTGTCATCGGGGAAGAACTGATGCAGGAGGCTGAATCTGGGGGTAGGGCGGCGCAGATCGCTGTAAGTCCCTGAAACAGGTGAGCTTTTGGAGGAAATGAAGATGGCAGGCACGCAGCCAAAAAGCCGATTCAGCAAGGTGATGGAGATCTTTCTCTGGCTTGTCGCGTTGGGAGTGCTGGCCGAGAACGTTCTCCTTTTCCTGCAGAACCGGCGTCTGAACGAAGCCTTAGCTCCTCAAATCACTGCGGGAACGCAACTGCGGATGCTTGCGGGGATCGGGTTCGATGGCCGCCTGGAGCCAGTGGCCCTTCCTACGGTCGGTTCCAAGCTCCTCATCATCACTTTTTCTCCAGGCTGCCCGGCTTGCCAGGCAAATCAGGAAGGCTGGATGAAGCTGGCAAGCACGCTTGAACAAAAAGGCGTCCGCGTGCTCTGGGTGAGCCGTGATCCGGTCGAAATCACCAGAGACTACTGTACGAAGCACGGCATACGGCTGTCCGATACCCTGGCTGATCCGCCCTACAGAACCTTTTCCCAACTCGGACTCGCGCGGGTCCCCAATACTCTGCTGGTGGGAGCCGCGGGTCGAGTGGAGAAGGTGTGGGCTGGACGCCTGGATCAGGCGGGCTGGGACACGATGTTTGCCTATTTTGAACGGCAGGAGACGGCTTCTCCTCTCCGAAGCCAAGTTGGCGCAACCCAACCGGGTGCGGGTCGGAGCTGTCCCAAACGTCCGCCAAAGCTTGTAAGTAAGACATAGATCACAAAAAGGAAGGGGAAAAAGAAATGTTAAGGCGAATATCGAAGGTACTTCTGCTCGTGGCGCTGCTGGCAGCCCTTGTGGCCAGCAGCGCCACGGTTTTGGGGAGGTCACATACATGCACCTGTTACCGCTCGGGCGACAGGCAACTTCTGCCTCAGGTAGGATGTCACTTCGACCGAACCACTTCCCAGTGCGTTAATACTAGTTGCGGGGGGACTTGCATTTAATCTTCCTAATCGCATGCAGCCAAGGGGTCGTTAACCTAGCGTCCACAATGGATGCTAGCAATGTTTAATGAGGTCTTAGACCATGGAAAGACTAAAAAAGCGATTTTTAATGTTCGTTATCCCAGTGGCACTGATTTTGTTCGCAGCGTTGCTTGTGGCACAGCTTGTGGCGCAGGGGCCGCCGCCCAATCAATGTTTGAACTGTGCGGTGGCCTACAAGAATGCGGTGAGCGACTGTCACCGCGATCAGGCATGCCTGGCCAAAGCACGTGCAGCAGCTCTGCAGTGCCTCCAGGGCTGCGGCTTGCCACCACGGTAATCAACCCTGTCCGGCCGATCCACCTGCGGCATTTGAGAACCGCATAGACACTCGCTTTTTTTGGCCACCTTTTCTCCCTGAACTCTACGGCCGCAGCGGGAACTGAGGATGCACGTGGCATGAGCTGCTGCTTGCGCAGGTCAAAAATTGCCGCGATGAAAATGGCAAAAATCAATTGGTTTGGCAGGTCGCGCCACCCCTAGAACTCTCTTCCGAGCGCATGCCACCTTTGCACCCGACGTCTCTTGTCGTTCTTGCGTGCGCTGCCGGTGCAGCGACAGGGGTTGGTTTGAGTCTACTTTGCGCTGGTCTCTTGCGAGACGATGGTGATTAAGAATGCGTTGCGGTCCGAATAAGAGAACTCATGTCCCGCCACATTGGCGCGGTGCTCGATCGATTTATACATTTGAAAACCATCGTTTTGCACGGCCTCAAAATACTTCACGTTCTTGAGCACAACGCCTTTCCCGTCGATCCCGGGCTCGCGCTGGAGCTTCATGTACGCTCGTTGTCCGTCCGCCAACTTGGCCTCAACAATGTCGCCTGACTGGCGGATTTCTATTGGCGCTTCCTGCACTTTTAGCTCGCCCCACTCCAAACCGTAGGTCTTGAGAATGATCGGGGCCAAGGCATCGCGCTGCGCTTGCGTGGACTTCGGATCGAAAGATACCATCACCCACTTTGCCTTCTTTTCGGTTCCCCACTTGTCGCCGAGGTCGCCGGTCAGCCAATATTTTGTATTAGCGAGGTCAACGTTTCCTGAATACCCTTCCCGGACTGTCACAGCCATGTTGAACTCGCAAAATGGGTGTTCGGCATGCTTATGGCCGTGGCTGTCGCTGAAATAGCATTGGCAAAACAAATGGCAACTGCATGCTTCCACATAGTCGGCTTTCATCCGCCATGAAGGTTCCTCTGGTGCCGCAGCCAGCGAAAACGCCAGAGCCAAGACCAACACAACCAATGGTAATGCTTTCATGCCTTCTCCTTTTCCAGACAAGATGCGTTAAAATCGCTGGCATCCCCCGGGCTGAAAGGCGACGCCAGGACTGCCCGTGTTTCGCGCAGGTTGCCAGCCACGGGCATGAAATGTCTTTGAGGAGTTCTGAAACATTTCTTGCGAAGTTCTTCATGTGGGTGTTCGGTTGAAATCAAAGCACTTATACGGATTCGGCTCCTACCGCCTCGACGCCGTGGAGCGAGTTTTGCTGCGGGATGGCCAGCCCGTCACACTCCCGCCAAAGGACCTGGAAACCCTCCTCGTTCTGGTCGAGAGGGCGGGGCACATCGTCGAAAAAGAAGAGTTGCTGGAAAAAGTATGGCCCGGTGTCTTCGTTGAGGAAGGCAATCTGGCCCGGCACATCTTCAACCTCCGGCAGGTGTTGGGTGATACTGCGGACGGCCGCAAATATATCGAGACCATCCCCAAGCGAGGCTATCGCTTCGTTGCGGCGGTGCACGAGGACCCAGAACCGGCCGCGCCTCTTCTAGCGGGCCCGCAGACTTCTGAGCAGGCTCCATCCATGGTGCCGCTGCCCCTCGGGCAAAAGAAAAGTCTCTGGTTGTGGCCGCTGACTTCGTTGGTGACGCTAGCTGTGACAGCGGTTCTGGTATCGCATTTCTGGCCGCGGAATCCCTCCCCGCAAAGAGTCATGCTGGCCGTACTCCCCTTTGCGAATTTGAGCGGGGACGTGCACGAGGATTATTTTGCTGATGGCCTCACGGAGGAAATGATTGCCCAACTCGGCCAGCTCCAGCCAGCCAAGCTTGGCGTGATCGCGCGAACCTCAACCGTGCGGTACAAGGATACAAGGGAAACCGCGGCGCAAATTGCCCGAGAACTGGGTGTGGGCTATTTACTGGAGGGGAGCGTTCGGCGCGGAGGAGAGCGCGTGCGCGTTACCGCCCAGCTGATCCAGGCTGGAGAACAGACTCATCTATGGGCCGAAACCTATGAGCGGCCTCTTACGGATGTTTTGAACATACAAAAGGAAATCGCGGAGAAGATTACACATTCTCTTTCCATCCAATTGCTGCCGGTCGAGACGAGCTCCTCCGCAAGCTCCCGTGTCAATCTGGAAAGCTACGACAAATACCTCCTGGGCCTGCATGAGCTCGGGCAAGGCACGCGGGAGAGCGAGAATAAGGCGATTCAGTATTTTCAAGAAGCTATCGCTAGGGATCCAAAAGACGCCCGCCTCTACTCGGCTCTCGCCGAAGCCTACACAGCGGTTGTCACGTATTACAGTTCTCCGGCCGAGGTGATGCCGAGAGCAAAGGAAGCGGCGCTGCGAGCCGTTGAGCTTGACCCTAACCTGGGGAGCGCGCACGTCCGGCTTGGTTATGTGCGCTTGTTTTTCGATTGGGATTGGCCCGCAGCGGAACGGGAATATCGTCGGGCTTTCGAAATCAACCCAAGCCTGCCGGAGGCCCAATTGGGCTATGCCAATTACCTGGCGACGCTGGGGCACTTCGATGAAGCAATTTCCCGCGTACAGCAAGCCTATCTTTTCGATCCCCTAGCACTCGAAAGCCGTAACGAAGCGCTTTGGATCTACTACTTTTCCGGTCGCATGCCGGAGACCGTGGAGCAAGCCCAGAAAACCATTGAGCTGGAACCGGCGGCGGGCCTTCCCCACGCGATGCTCGCACTCGCTTACGCACAAATGGGGCAACGTGCCGAGACGCTCCGTGCGGCAGAGAACGCCATTCGGCTTGCAAACAGCCCGTCGGTACTGACCACAACGGCGGCAGCCCTCGCGCGGGTCGGCCAGAAACATGAGGCGAAACAGCTTCTAAGCAAAGCCCTGGAACAAGCCAAGGAACGCTATGTCTGCCGATTCCTGGTCGCGGATGCCTATGTGGAGTTGGGCGACACGGAGAAAGCCCTTGAATCGCTGGAGCAGGGGTTCCTTCAGCGGTCGACTTGAATGCCATGGATCGGGGTGGATCCCCGATTTAACGCGCTGCGAGGCGATCCAAGGTTTCAGGATCTGGTCCGCAGTATCGGTATCCCTCGTCGAGGCACTGACTGATATGACAACTGACCGGAGACCTGATCCGCTTTGTCACTGTCGCGGTTGCGCCCGATTGATGGTGCCGGCTCAGACGGTCGACGCAACACCATCTAGTCAGTTGTGATCCGACGGCACTTCCCCATGGAGAACCGCTTTGTCCGGCTGTACTCAATAAGACCCTGGCCAGGATGGTGTTCCGTTTGAATCGACGCTCGCGAACGACTCTTAGCTATTGAGGCCCCTGCAAGGGGACTTCGGCCTAGTGTTGCGTCGACCCATTGAGACCACCGGGCTATTCGGAAGCTAAGCCACCACCCGAAAAGCGGCACTGCCGGGCCGGCGCGGGAGAATCGGTTCAACGCTGGTGTTTTTAGTGTTCTAGGGCACGACCGGAAGAACCAGCGCGGAGGGATGCGCCTTGTCGTGATAAGTCACATTGGTCGCTTTGATCATCCGTGTCGCGCGCGCCTGCTCTTCTCCGGTGTTCAGGTTGCGATCAAAACGCGGAAAGTTGCTGCTGGACACTTCCAGCCGCAATTTGTGACCCGCAAGGAACACATTGCTCGTCGCCCACAGGTCTACGGTGATGTGATACGTCTCGCCGGGATTGGCTAGTTCTGGTTTCTCTTGTGAATTGCGGTAGCGCAGCCGCAGGATTCCTTCCGTCAGATTTTGCGCGAACCCATTCGGCCAAACGTCCACCAGCTTTCCGGTGAAATCCGTGTCCACGGCCGAGCTGCTCGCGTACAAATCCAGGGAAACTGGCCCCGTTAGTTCCGTATCTTTCGCAAACGCCGGTGTCGTGTAAACCAAAACGTCGCTGCGCGCCTCCGCCGGGCGCTGATCCTCCGGGCCAATGCCCGTCGGTAAAGCTCCGCAGCACAAAGGCCCGCCAATGCTCGGCACCGCATCGCTCGGATCGTAAACGTACTGGTCAGGCTTTTCTTCCGAGGGCGCAACCGTGCTGAGCGAGCCGCTGCCGTTCAATCCATTCGCCGCGCCCGCTGAGTGCAGGTAATAGCGCGTGCTCTTCGCGCGTGTTAGGGGCCAATCATCCTCCTCGCGCCATTCATTTTTTCCCATCACGAAAATCTTCACCGGCTTTTCTTTTTCGACGCCGTTTGCTTCACCCTTGAGCAGCCAGTCGTACCACCGCAGCATCGCTTCTTCGTCATCCTGTGGCAGTTTTTCCCCAAAGTCGACCGCGCCAATTTTCCTTCCTCCGCCGGCGTGTCCCCCGACTGTGATCGCCAGTCTTTGCCCGCGTCGCGCGGCTTCGGTCCCTGCCTCCTTCTTCAGCCGCATGTAGTTGCGCAACGTCCCTCCGAGAAAAATGTCATACCACGCCCCGATTCCGTAAACGGGCACTTGGATCTGCGCGTAGTGGTCCTCGATCGACCACTGTTTCCAGTAATCGTCATAATTCGGATGCGAAAGCCAATCCGTGAAATACGGCGCCAGCCCCTCGGTTTCGGGCGCCTCCAGCACGGGATACGCCCGCAAAGGCAGAATCTTCGTCCATGCGACACCGTTGCTGTTCGATTCCACGCGCCGCCGCATGGTGTCTTGCGCCAGCCCGGTCGACCACGATTCGTTGAACCATTGTTCGAATGCCCCTCCCTGATACGTCCAGCCATCGTGGTAATTCGACGCTGTCACCGTCGGACAAATCCCCGCTAAATGGGGGGGATGCGCAATAGCCGTCAGGTATTGCGTCGCCCCAACGTAGGATCCGCCAAACATCCCCACCTTTCCGTTCGAATAAGGCAGCGCCGCCGCCCATTCCACAGTGTCGTATCCATCCTGCGACTCGTGCTTGAAGGGATACCAGTCGCCTTCCGAGGTGAAGCGCCCCCGCACATCTTGCGCGATCACCACGTAGCCGCGCGCGGCTGCTCGCAACGCAAAACCAATCGTTCCCGTTTTGTCATACGGCGTTCGCACCAGCAGCACCGGAAATTTTCCATCTGCTTTTGGTCGGTAGATATCCGCGCGGAGCGTCACGCCATCACGCATCTTCGCGGTGACATTGCGCTCGACCGTCACTTCGTATTTTTCCGCAGCCGCTCCGCTTGTTGGGACGAGTTGTGCCAATGCCGTGGCAAGAAGGAGAGCGGACACGGCCCTCCAGCACGCCATGTCGGAAATTCTTGGTAATGTTCGGCTCATAAGCTGCCCCCTGTTCTTACCCTCAGGCACTAGTCGCAAGTTGCGCAGCCTAGGTGCTCTCACGCGCTCTGTCAAGCTGCGCTCACCGTCCACAGCGGTCCGTAGATGCTCCATTATTCGCCCAGATTGCGCTCTCTAAATGTAACAAGGTTACGGCCCACATTTATCCGCAGGAGAGCGCCGCTTGTTGCTCCGGCGCTCCATATCTCTCACTGAGAATTCTTCTAGAAAAGTTTGAGGTGGCTTTGCTTCGCGCGTTTCGTCTTCTGCTTTAGTCCCGGATTGAGGTTCAACCGCTCCTTGAGCAATCTCCGGTTGACGGCCATCAGAAGGAACGCCCAGGAGCGGTCTGTGGTGAGTTCACCGTCCGGGCGGGAGAAAAAAATGCACTCCGCTCCTTGGAGCGTTCCGGCCGTCACACTTCTTTTTGTCTCGAGCCTTTGCAGCGTAGCCACACATTGCCAGACGTCTCAATTTCTGAGTCGCGAAGCTGGATCATTCCGATTCAGCAGCCTGTCATCAGCTTCCAAGCCCTGCGAAAGGAGTTCGGATTCAGCACGTGTCGCTCCGCCAGCGGATGCGTCGAGGGCCGCTGGAGCATTCGCAACCTGTGATCGTTCCCCCGAGAAGGATTTGCCCCTCGTTCCATGTAATCCAGCGATTCGAACGACAGCCGGGTGCACTGCATCGAGAGATTCTGTGCGGGACGATTTGAATACCATGGGAAAGCAGGGCCAAAAGATCCTGTTAGCACGCCAGAAAGTCCTCGAAATCCTGCAAACGGAAAACGCGTGCACGGAGTGGTATCAGAGCAAGGATGCCGATCCCGCCACTACCTTTCGAACGCTCACCTTCTCCCTCGACCATCAAGGTGAAGCATACGTCCGGAAAACGAACGAGCCCGGCGAAATGGACCTCATTCGCAGCCCGTACGTCGCCAGCGTTATGCAAGGCGCAGGACCGTACGCCACCGTCTCAATAAACGCAAACGGAGCGTTCTTTTACACCATGGCGAACGTGCTCAAGAGTCCCAAAGACGGCGGACCGCTGAATTTTCAAGGTGTACGCCTGTTGCGCGTCGGACCTTATGCTGGTGGAACCCTGAACGCGCAGGTCGCCGCGCTTCTGCACGAGTTCGGACATGTCATTGATCTTCTTCCGCCGGATTGGGACGATTATGAAGGGAAGTCCCAACAGAATACTGTGGAAGTCCTGCGTTTCTGCCGCGCGGAAGTGGAGTCCAGCAAAACCCAAAACCCGTTTTTGGCGTCTCGCTAACGGCATCTCACCAGCGTACGGGAGGCGGAGGCTTACCCCGCCGTCTCCTGCGCTGCAAGCATTGAAGAGCGAAACGATTTGGCGCGGGCCTTCACTACCTCCACAGACCAAGGCTAATCGGAACAAGCGGTCCTGTTCACGACATTGTGCATTCCGGCCGTTTGTTCCCGTTAACTGGTCGACGGGCGGGGAGCACTCTTGGGAGAGCTGTGCCTCCCGCTCGTCCGATTTTCTCTCCTCAACCCGCGTACCATGGGACGGAAATGATGCAGAGCTACCTGGAGCTGCGGCGCAACAAAAGATAAGTCGCGAACGAGAAAATCGCGTAATAGAAAACAGCGTTGGCCAAGATGGCGATGCGCAAGAACCAGCCAAACGTCCACGCGAGCGATCGGTGCGTCTCCGGCATGATGAGCTCGGCGAGTTTCAAGCCGGGGGAAAAGAGAGCGACCAGCGCTGCAGGAACTTGCGGCTCGATGGGCACCGCGATCGCTAGTGCAAGAAACCCAGCGAACAGGCCGAGCCCTCCGAACAACAGATTGCGCGATAGTCCGCGTTGTAGCATCACTCCTGATTCTAGTGCCGTTCCAACTTTTCTTCCCAAACGAACGCTTGCATGTTGCTCTACCGCGAAACAGCCGAAGTCCAGGCAAATGGAGGGGAAAACAAGCTGGAACTCCATGCGTTGAGGATTGTCCGCTGAATGCTAACCCTCCTGTGGGAAAATCAGTCTTACCTCCAGGACCAAAAGGAACTCCATGAGACTCCGGCGCAGCATTCCTTTCTTTGCGATCGTTGCCACGGCGATTTGCGGCATGCTTTTCGCGTGGGCCCGTGCAGGCAAAGCACAACAAGGCCAAGGCGCGAAAAAGAATCAGCCGACGCTGACCATTGAGGAGTACCAGCCCAAGTCCACGCTGGTCACCAAGGAACACAAAGTCGAGCGGGCGAAGTTTCCCTTCATCGACATTCATAGCCATCACTGGAATCCCACGGCGCAGGAAGTGGACCGGCTGGTGAAAGAGATGGATACGATCAACTTGCGCGTGATGGTGAATTTGAGCGGCGGAACGGAAGAGCAATTGCGGCAGACGGTTGCGGTGATGAAGGGACGCTACCCGGACCGTTTTGTGGTGTTCGCGAATTTGAGCTACGACGATCTGAATACTCCCGGTTACGGGAAGCGCGCGGCGCAACGGCTGGAACAGGATTTCAAAAACGGCGCGCAAGGATTGAAGATCTTTAAGAATTTCGGGATGGATTTGAAATACGCCAACGGCGAGCGCGTGCATGTGGATGATCCGGAATTCGATGCGGTTTGGGACAAATGTGCGGAGTTGAGAATTCCCGTGCTGATTCACATTGCGGAGCCTTCCGCGTTTTTTGATCCCTGGGACTACCACAACGAGCGCTGGCTCGAGCTGAAACAATTTCCCGGGCGCGCGCGGCCGCCGGAAAAGTATCCGCCGTTTGAAACGCTGATGAGCGAGCGTAATCATTTGTTCGCCAAGCATCCGCAAACAAATTTCATCGCGGCGCACTTGGGATTTCACGGGAACGATCTGGAGCGGCTGGGGAAACTGTTCGATAGCCTCCCCAATGTCTATGTGGACATCGCCGCGGTGCTGGCGGAACTGGGCCGGCAGCCGTATTCCGCGCATGATTTCCTGGTGAAGTATCAGGACCGAGTACTGATGGGCAAAGACATCTACGAAGTGAACGAATACAAATGGTATTTTCGCGCGCTGGAAACACGCGACGAGTATTTCGAGTATTACCGCCCGCGCCATGCCTTCTGGCGCATTTACGGGTTTCAGGTGCCGGACGAGGTGTTGAAAAAAGTGTATTACAAGAACGCGCTGAAGCTGGTGCCGGGGATCGATGCGAAGGCGTTTCCGGAGTGAAGGCACTAGAAAGAAGTTGACCGTCGACAGTCGAAAGGTGAAAACGGAAGAACCCAACACCTCCGGGCAGGCCCACGGAACGGATGCTCGGTTCCAAAATGGGAAGCACCTAGAGTTTTTCTTTCCGTGATTCTTCTTTAGAAACACGCCTACCCCGGCAGTTTTCGTAAGAGTGGCAAAACAAAGGACTTAGGGGATACGGAACTTGGAAGAGTATACGGAACTCTGGAGGACGAAGAGAGAGGGGTACACCCCCGGCATTTTGTATGAATTTCAAAACAAAGGAGTTACAGAATTTGCAATTCGTAAGTGATTGAAAAGAAACGAAGCGCAAAGTACTTGATGAGCGCGTATGCAGGCGAGGGATTGGTGGATGCACCGGTACTGAGGAAGTGAAAAGGGCCGGGCGGCGGGAGTGGAGTCGATAATTCACGACCGATGGTACCCTGAATTAAATGTTTCGTCAATTCTATTTATAGTACTAGTATTTGGCAAGTGGGCACATCCGTTCGAATGGGTGCGTAAGAGAAAGAAAACACAGGGGTAGAGCTCACTGGGGGCGGTGGAAATGCGCGAAAGCGGGGGTAAGAGCAGGAGGTTGAAGGTTCAGAGTTAGGGGTTGAAAGTAAGGTCTTCGGAGAAGAGGCTATCGAAAGGCGGCCCGCTCAGGGATAGACAACTCCACGGGGGAGATCCTTCGACTCGCTGCGCTCGCTCAGGATGACTATCCTCATCGGATATTCACTTTTTCTTGCTCTTGCTTAGATTCTGTTTCACGCGAAACTTCACGATGCGGGTCACCAGAGCCAGCGGGAGCGGCTTGTCGAACGGGAATTGTACCGACCCCTTGGCTCCTTTGTAGCCCGATAACTCCTTCTTGAAGGCGGCGATCGCCGAAGCGCGGGGGTAAAACCCTATATGGGTTGTGAACGCCGCAAACCAGACCAGCATTCCGTTTAAGGTAAACGCAGGAATGCCATAGCTAATCGTTTCCTTGGCTTGGGGCGCGGCCTTTTTGATTGTCAGGCGCATCTTCTGTAAGAACTGCTGCACTTCTTTCGGGAAACGATCCACGTAGTCATCAAAATTCTTCGGCATCTCTTTGGTCATCGCCATTGCGCAATCATGCCTTCGATTTTGCGAGAGCGCAACGGCCTCTGGGGTCTGTCGCCCAAGAGGTTTCAACAGATCCAGGGGTAGGCACCCGCCATCGACCACGAATAACTTCCCGCGGTAATGCTCGTTGACAGGCTGCCCGTTCAAGTACGTCGTGAGTCTGGCCATGAGATGAGGAAGGGCTTCCGGATGGTTGCGCACCTGAAGGCGATAATCCCCTTGTGGCTCCTGAGCGGATAGGTGACGATATCGGCAAAGTCGCCGTTCAAAGAAAAGATAAGAGAATCGCGTCGATTTCCTGAACCTTGGCGATGACGATGGCATCAGAAGACTCCACCGGCAAGAGATCCTTCAAGCGCAAGACCTCGTGATTCGCGTCGCGGAGAGCTTGAACGATGGAGTTGGAGATGCAGTGGTCAGCCAGAAACCGCAAGGCCATCAGACGACGGCCTCAAATTCAGCCAGGTCGCGGGTGTAGTCCAAGCATGCGGCGATTTGTTCGCGCGTGAGACCGGGAAGCTCAGCGATGATGTCTTCTGCAGATTTGCCAGCGGCCAGATACCCCAGGACGAGGCCCACGGGAATACGTGGTCCTTTCAGGCGCGGCTTGCCGCGCAGGATTTCCGGCTCGCTTACGATGTAGCGTTTCCATTCCACGGGCATGAGGGGATACTAGCGCGTTTGCAAAGCAAAGGCAAAAGGAGGTGTTGCGCTTCTTTCGGAAAACGATCCACGTAGTCATTAAAGCTCTTCGGAGTCTCTTTGATCATCGCCATTCGGCAATCATGCTCGCGATTTTGCGAGAGCGCAACGGCCTCGGCGGTATTCGGGTCCGAGCACGTGCTGGCGAAGGCTGCACCAGTTGCAAAAGGAAGGCAGAAAAGGGAGTCAGTAGTCGACAGTCTAAAGTTCAAAGTTCACGGTTCAAAGTTGGAATAAGAAAGAATCTCCGCACGCGCACCGTAGAAGCATCGGAGCGGATGCATGACCGCTAAGTTGGAGGATCACGCCGGCGGCGAATGGGATGTATGATGATTCGCGTCCAGGAGGCTTGAGGTGAAAAATGTCTTTCTGGGCCAGACTTCGGCAAAGGAACGCTCGACAACTCGCGCCACAGGCCCGAGAGCCAGTAGTGGACTCCTGGATCTCGGCGGCAGATGGCGCGGCGCAGTCTCTTCACACATTTGGGCTGACGCTGCTGCAACAGGAAGTTTCTCAAACACCCAAGCAAAACGTTTTCCTTTCCCCCCTGAGCGTATTTTCTTGCGTTGGCGATGACAGAAACGGGTGCGGGCGGAGAAACCAAAGCAGCGATGCGGCGGGCGCTGACCTTGCCCGCAGATGCGAGTCAGGAAGAGGTGAATGAATCCGCAGTAGTGCTGATGAAAAAGTTGCGGGCGAGCAGCGGCGCGGAACTGACGATTGCCAATGGTTTGTGGGTAGACGTCAGGGCAACGATTGCGCCGGAGTTTGCGCGTGTATGCCAGGAAGTTTACGATGCGGCAGTGCGCGCGGTGGACCTCAACGAGCCTTCCGCGGCACTGGCCATCAATCAATGGGTCGCGGAGAAAACCAGGGGCAAAATTCCTCATATTGTGACGCCCGAGGCCACAGCAAATTTGGCCGCCGTGATCACGAATGCCGTCTATTTCAAGGGCAAATTTTGCGATCCGTTCAAGAAGGAAGCGACGCAACCGAAGCCGTTTCACCTGGCGAATGGCGGCGAAAAACTAGTGCCCATGATGCGGCAAGGCGATTTGCAAGGTGCGTACCGGTTCGGAAAGAGATTTGAAGCGGCAGTACTCGGATACGAAGGCTCTGCGATCGAGCTGTATATGCTGCTGCCGACAAAGGGCGTTGGCCCGGAAGAGATTCTGACGGAAGAGAGTTTGGCGGATTTGTTCGTCGAGCAAGAGCCGGTTGAACTCGATCTAAGCATGCCGCGCTTCACGATCGATTTCACGAGCCAGCTCAAGGCGCCGTTGACGCGGATGGGGATGGGCATTGCGTTTCAATACCCGGGGGCGGATTTTACGCCGCTAGGGTCGCCGCTGTTCTTTATCGGCGAAGTGATCCACAAGACGCGCCTGGAAGTGGATGAAGAAGGGACAGTGGCCGCAGCCGCGAGCGCGGTGATGATGGCTCTGGCCAGCGCTCGCCGGGGGGATTCCGAAAAAGAAAACCCTGGTGTTTGACCGCCCGTTTGCAGTGCTGTTGAGAGACGCAAGAAGCGGGGCGGACCTGTTTGCTGGCGTAGTGTACGACCCACACGGCTAGGCAACTTTTCGTGCGTGCTCAGCGTGCGTCGCGCGGACACAAAACACCGATGCGGTGGATGAGGGGGAAACGAAAGTCAGCTTGAGAGCGCGAGCAAGCGGCCCATCACAAGTTACAAAGGATGCGCACCCAGGAATGACGGCTCAGTTCTGGGGCGGTTGTTCCGGCGGCGTGGTATCGATTTGCGGGCCGCTCTGGCCGGCCTCTTTCTGCGCGGCCCTTTCCAGCTTGCGTTGCGCGCGCTTGGCTTCTTTCATTTTGCTTTTTTCCAAGCGTTTCAATTCTTTCTGGCGCTTTTGGAATGTCGTGGGCATCGTGGTTCCTCCTTACCCGTGGGGTTACCAGCGGGGTTCGCGCGGCTGGCGCGCCGATTCGCGATAATCTTCGTTCGAGAAGCGGTCGCGGCCGCCCCCTTTGCCACCCTTGTTAAAGCCGCCGCCCTTGCCGAGACTTTTCGGCCCGCGAGACGGCCCGCCTTCGCCCCTGGGCCGCGCTTCGTTGACCTTGAGATTGCGCCCGCCAGCTTCCTTGCCGTCCAGTCCGGCAATGGCTTTGGCGGCTTCTTCGTCATTGGGCATTTCCACAAACGCAAAGCCGCGAGCCCGTCCGGTTTCCCGGTCCATGGCCATGTGCACGCGCGTGACTTGCCCGAAGGGGGCGAAGAGCGCGCGCAGATCGCTCTCCGTGGTCTGAAAGTTCATATTTCCAACAAAAATACTCTTCATGCTCTTTCTCCGATTGCTTGCCGAAAATGCCTTTCCAAAGGTCGCTGGTGAGAGAACCCGTTACGATGCCGGTACCCTAGCCCGCAAACAGTTCACATGAATCGGCTGAAGTCACAGGAGGGAGGAATGCAAACCGTACTCGACAGGGAATTCAGGCAATTCAGTTTTCGCAGTGGATAGAATAGCACAAATCATGGCTAAAGGCTCGCTCTTGCAAAAACAACAAGGGCGGAGCACCCGGCGGCATGCCCAGCAGTAAAACTAATTCTTTGCGGCGGTGGCGTGGATGCTTTCGATGACGAGAGCATGCGAGCCGCCGCGGTCGTAGAGTTTGCCTGTGGCGGTCACGCGGTTTCCGGCGAATTCCAGCAAGCGCGCATTCTGCCCTTTGGCGGGTGTTGCGCTATCGATGGGCCAATAGATGGTGCCGTCTTTGGTCAGGATGACGAGCTGCGAGCCCTCTTTGGCGCAGGCGAGCGCGCAGTCGCGGCTGACGGGCTTCTCCAGGTTTTTCGTGAAGGCACACGCGGAGTCGAGAACGTAACCTTCTACGGTGACGGTCTTTTGCTGGGCAAACAACACGCCTGCCAAAACGAGAACAGCGGTAACGAATGCTGCGGCCAGGGGCTTTTTCGTGTAATTCATTCCCTCTGTCTCCTTACCATTCGCTTCATGGAATGTTTCTCAGAAAGCTGCTGCCTGGTGCTCGATGACTTTGCGCGGACTATAGTCAGCCATGCGCAAGGTGTCAATGATACATTTGCATTAGAAGCTGCCGCTCACATAAGGTGAGTCGAGTTCGTTCCTAGACTTGGTTCTTATCGAAGCGCACCTTGCACTAGAACCAGGTAGAGGCTTTGTATTGGCGGTATTGTTCACCGAAATGTTCCTCGAGGAGGCGGGCCTCGGCGCGGGCACGGCTGATTTGGAGGATGAGCACCGGCACGAGAAGCAAGAGCAGATACGGGCGTTCGAGGAAAAGAAAGAGTCCCGTGAAAACGATGGTGCCGAATACATAGATGGGATTGCGAATGCGCGAATAGATGCCGTGGGTAACCAGTTGATTTGCCTGCGGCGTCAACGAGAAAGAATTGCCAAGCTGGATGCGCGCGACAGTCAAAAGGATGAGGGCCGGGGTCATGAGGATCAGCCCGGTGAGGCGCAGGGGCGTCCATGGCGGATGCGCGAACTCGTAGACGAGATAAGCGATAGCGAACAACGGCACGATCGTGACCAGGAGTGCGCTGCGTTTCATTTCTTTGTTTGCTGCTAACGACGTACACGATAGTAGCGCAGTCTGGGCTTCTGGCGAGGGCGAAGAAAGGCGTCTTGCCAAAAGGGAATGAGGTGTTGGGAAGGCGGCGGATCTTCGGTCTTTGTCGGCAGGGCGAAGTGATAGGGCGCGGCCGACAGCCCGATCTAAAGATTATCTAAAGATTTGCATCCGGTACTTGACATCATATCCTTTCTTGAGTATAGGGTGCCGCAAGGGGTGGTCTTTGACGGTCGGCGGGTCATTCTTCCTCGAAATTGCCTACTCGCGAATTGTGTGTGTCTGTTAGGGAGTGAACGAACGCCGCGGGTGTTTCGGGCCATAGCCACCGCAAAAGAAGACCGCCCTTAATCAGGAGGGAACCATGAGAGTGCGGAAAGCCCTTAGCTCGGTCCTGTTCATTTTCATTGTTTCGTTGCTGATGTGCCCTGGCCGTTTGGGCGCCCAATCTGCCACCACAGGCGCGGTTGTGGGCACGGTCTCGGACCCGCAACAAGCCGCCGTCGCGGGCGCTAAGCTCGTGCTGCAAAACCTCAACGTGACCCAAACCTACGAGCAGATTTCCGCCTCGAATGGACAATACACTTTTCCCACAGTGATTCCTGGCGTGTACAAGCTCACGGCTACGATGAAAGGCTTCCGCACGGTAACTTTCGCAGACCTCACTGTTGAAGTTGCGAAGAGCTACACGGTTGACGTCAGGATGGAGCTCGGTGAGGTCTCCCAAGTGGTGGAAGTGGCGGCGGGCGCAGGAGTCGAGCTGCAAACCACAGATGCCATGGTAGGCAACGTTCTTCCCGCCGCAGAGATCGAGCGTTTCCCGGCGTTGACGCGACAGGTCAATGAGCTGCTGACACTGCAGCCCGGCGCCACACCCACCGGGGAAATTACTGGAGCGCGAAGCGATCAAAGCAGCTTCACGCTGGACGGGATCGATGTGACGAACAATTCGGTGGGTGGGTTAGGCACCTATGCATTTCTACCCATCGACAGCGTGGAGGAGTTCCGGGTTGGCATTGCAAATCCCGACGCGGAGTTCGGCCGCGGCGCTGGCGGTCAGGTCTCTTTGATTAGCCGCGCCGGTACCGATCAATACCATGGCTCGGTGTATTGGTATCACCAGAACGACAACCTGAACGCCAATAGCTGGGACAATAATCGCTTGAAATTGCCGAAGCCCGAACTGAAGGACAATCGCTTTGGCGCTCGCGCCGGCGGCCCGCTGCCGTTTCCGTGGCATAAGAAGACCTATTTCTTCGCGAATTACGAAGGCCGGCGCTTTCCAAATAATAGCCAGCAGTCACGCATCGTTCCGACGGGCCCTCTTTTGCAGGGAATTTTGCAGTTCACGGATTGCTCTTCGGGGCAGTTCGACCCAAAGGGGAACTGCACCGGCTCAGGAACGGTGCAACCGTACAATCTGGCCACCTCGATGGCCTGCGGCACGGCGGGCTGCGACCCTCGCGGGCTGGGACTGAGCCCCACAATCCTGGCGTTGTGGAAACTCCTGCCGCCGGGAAACGACAATTCCGTATCGGGTGTCGACGGCCTGAACACCACGGGGTTTACCACGAACGTTGGCACACCCCTCACCAACGATTTCTACGACCTGAGGCTCGACCAGAATCTGGCGGCCCGGTGGCGTGCCAATGTTTCTTACCGCTATTTCCGCCAGAAGCAAATCAGCGCGCTGCAGTTGGATATCATCAACGGCAAGCCCAGCACCGTCCGGCAGCTCCCCATTCGGCAAAATATGTTAGTGGCTGGACTCGATGGCGAGCTTACTACGCACCTTAATGCTTCCTTCCGTTTCGGTTGGGTGCGTGACCGCGATGCCACTGCCCCGGAGCGCCCAAACGCTGTGGCAGCGCAAGAAAACCTCACCGGAACGGACAGTTCGGCCGGACCAATCGCGCTGGACATCGGCGCGGCTGGCGGAACCCACAGCTTGCTCGACGAGCCGATCGATGTCGGAACGCAGGTTGCCCGGAAACAGTCGAACGACAATCGCAACTTCCAGTGGAACGCAGACTTTATCTGGAGCCGAGGAAAGCACATATGGGAATTCGGAACCGCGATCCATTTCCTGCCCACGCTGCACTTGCGCGACGACAAAGTGATCGGCGCGCTGGGTGCTCTCGTGGCCAGTTTGGATGCAGATGGTAGCGCCAATATCACCATTCCTTCGGTTGATCGCCCCCCAACATGCGCTCCAGCCAACCCCACGACTGGGGCTCCGGCCGTGACGACGTTCTGCATTCGCACGACGGACCAACTGCAATGGGATCGTCTCTACGCCGGCACTCTCGGACTGATTGACAGCATCTCCGTCCTTGCCGTTCGTGATGGCAGTTTCAATCCGTTGCCGTTCGGTTCTCAGTTGCAATCCGATACCAAGCTCTGGGCGCCGGAAATGTACTTCCAGGATGTCTGGCACTTAAGGCCCACTTTCACCTTGACGCTTGGAGTGAGTTACGGGTGGCAAACCGCTCCCGTCGAGCGGCTTGGCCGCCAGACGATCCAGATCGACGCAGGCACCGGCAAACCGATTACCGCGCTGGAGTTTCTCAAGGAGAGAAAAGTAGCGGCAGACAGTGGCCAGATCTTTAACCCGACGTTTGGGTTCGTGCCTATTAATTCCGCGCACCGCGGGGTTTTCAATGTGGATTACGGAGATATCGCACCACGGGTGGCTCTTGCTTGGACGCCGTCCTACCACTCTGGACTGAGAGGCTCGCTCTTTGGCGCGGGCAAGACGGTCATTCGCACGGGCTTCGGTATCATCTACGATCGCCAAAATACCGTGCAAAGCGTGATCATCCCCGCGCTGGGGGTGGGCTTCGCGCAGACTCTCAACCTCGCAGCCCCGGCGTGCAATAGCACCGGCGCCGGCGGCACCGGATGCACTCCGGGCAGCACCAATCCGGCGCTCGGGGATTTCCGCGTCGGCCAGGACGGCAGCATGCCAGTCCCCGTGGTCCCCGCGCAGTCGAATCCCGTTGTTCCCCAGGTAACGTTTAATCCCAAGAATGGGAATATTAACTTTCCTGAAGTGTTTTCCTTCCAAGATGATCCGAACATAAAGGTTGGACGCAACTACGCCGTGGACCTCAGTGTCCAACGCGAGTTCCCCGGCAACATGCTTCTCGAGGTCGCCTATTCCGGCCGCCTCGGCCGCAAATTGCCCCAAAGCATGAGCCTCGGCCAGTCACCCATCAACTTCAAAGACACGGCTTCCGGACAGACCTTTGCTCAGGCCTTCGACGCCGTTGCAACACAGCTTCGTGCTGGTGTTGGTCCGTTCCTGAGCAACGGAAGCCCCAATCCTGCGTTCCAGACCCAACCGTGGTTTGAGAACGAATCTCCCGGTGGCACGCTCTCGCTTGCTGCTGCTGCGGGGAGCAATTTTGTCAACGGCAACGTGAGCAGCGTGTTCCGCACCATCGACCAAAGACGCTTGCTGGCGGGACTACCGACCTTTAATAACTACCTCGCGCAGGGCATTTTTTTCCGCTCCAGTACGGGGGAAGCGACTTACCATGCCCTTTTGGTCAGCTTGACCAAGCGCACTTCCAAGGGCCTTACGTTCACGGGGAATTACACGTTCTCGCACTCCCTGGACCAGATTGGCGCCATTCAAAACGCCGCCAACCTGATGCCGAACAGCTTTGACCTGAATGCCGAATACGGTCCTTCGGGATTCGATTTCCGCCACATCTTCAACGGGAAATGGGTTTACGACCTCCCGTTCAAGAGCTCGCACCCGTTTGTGAAGCGCGTGGTGGAGGGCTGGTTCAACTCCGGCATCTTCACGGCGATAAGCGGGCAGCCGCTCACGGCCACGGAAGGTTCGCAGGTGTGGGGCGGCACGCTTGCGCTGGGGTTCAGCTCCGGCAAAGTTCCAACGGTTGATCCTGGCAGCTTCCACGACGGAGTGCACACTGGCGTAACAGGTTCCAACGACGTCGGCACCAACAGTAATCCGAATCCTCCTTGTCCGAATCCGCCAGCCTGTCCGACGCCTGGCTCCGGTTTAAATCTGTTTTCCGACCCGTTTGCGGTCTCTCAGGATTTCCGGCCGGTGCTCCTGGCTAGCGATGGCCGGGCGGGCCGCTCGCGGCCTCTCCGCGGTCTTGGCCACTGGAACCTGGACACGTCGTTTGGAAAGAATACGGCGATTACCGAGCGGATCCATGCGATCTTCAGCGCGGACTTCTTCAACCTCTTCAACCATCCCATTTTTTGCGACCCCGGGGCGACCAACGGCAACGGCGGCGTGTGCAATGGCAGCCTGTCGCTGGCCAGCGGGTTGAAGAACTTTGGGGTAATCTCGTCGCAGTTTGTTCCAGCGAACCGCACGAACGGCAGCCGCTGGATTCAGCTCAGTGTGCGTTTTGAATTCTAGAGCAGGCGCATTTGAGGGCTGTTTTGGCACCGGAGAGGGCACATCTATCGGCTTCTAGGGTGCCAAGTGTTGTCGCTACGCCCGTTAAGCGTGGCCGGATGGATTTGCGCAGGAAAGCACAGGGGTGAGGAAAAATAATTGTTGCGGGGGGCTTGACGAAAGCGGAAAAGCTGGTATAGTTACAGATGGTCCGGAGGGCTCTGTGGGGAGCCTAGGGCTGTTCAGGGGCATCACAGTCGGGTCGAAGAAGTCTTCCCAGCGCAAGATCAAGTGAAGGCAAGAAGTAGATCCTATAGTGAGGTTCTTTACGAGCACAGGGTAGAAAGAAGTCGAGCAACGCGCAGAACCGCCACGGTGTGGCGGTTTAGCCCGGCGCTCGACGCCGGGTTTTTTATTTTCCAGAAGTTGGAAGACTTTTGGGAGACAAGCTCAGCAAAGGCTGAGGCAGAGCTGGAAGGCGAGATCGCGCAAAGCGGTCGGGTAAGTCCCGCCAGACACGTTCCGGTGCAACCGGAACATTCCGATGGAATCGGAATAAAGGTTCTTTGACAACAGAAAGGCTGGCAAGCCCACGCCGATAACTCTGTGCGGATTACGGTCCGTACGGGGGAATGAAGGTGTGGGTTATTACAAGTTTGCTCGAGATTGAGCATAACTGTGGAAGAAAAGGCGGCTTATTCAATTGTTTGAGGGTCCTGGAAACGAAAGCCTGCCTCAGTTTTCTTAGTCATCCTTAACCGGGTGACCGGACGTTCCGCGATACCCATGCCCGGGTTAGCGGACTGCTGAGGCGAGGATGTATGGAGCCAGGTGAGTCAAGACGTAAAAGCAGAGATGCGAAGACGGATTGAGTAAGTTTTATGATTAAGCTACTAAGGGCGTACGGTGGATGCCTTGGCGCCAGAAGGCGATGAAGGACGTGGCAAGCTGCGATAAGCTTCGGGGAGCCGCAAGCAGGCTTTGATCCGAGGATGTCCGAATGGGGAAACCCGGCGAGATGAACTCTCGTTACAGCCCGCTGAATACATAGGCGGGTATGAGCCAACCCAGGGAAGTGAACCATCTCAGTACCTGGAGGAAAATAAATCACAGAGATTCCGAAAGTAGCGGCGAGCGAAATCGGAACAGCCCAAACCCCGGTATTTATACCGGGGGGTTGTAGGACCGCGTGAGTAGAGTTACCAATCCGACGGTTAGGTGAACCCGCTGGAAAGCGGGGCCACAGAAGGTGAGAGCCCTGTAACCGAAAACTGATCGGACTCGAAGCGGGATCCTGAGTACCACCGGACACGTGTAATCCGGTGGGAAGCTGGGGAGACCACTCTCCAAGGCTAAATACTCTCTGGCGACCGATAGTGAACCAGTACCGTGAGGGAAAGGCGAAAAGCACCCCTGCGAGGGGAGTGAAATAGAACCTGAAACCGTATGCCTACAAGCAGTCGGAGGGCCATGTACGGACTTCGGTCCGTAAAAGCCTGACGGCGTGCCTCTTGCTTAATGAGCCGGCTAGTTAATGTCACGTGCGAGGTTAAGCGCAAGCGAGCCGTAGCGAAAGCGAGTCCGAATAGGGCGCAAGTACGTGGTATTAGACGCGAAGCGGGATGATCTACCCTTGGCCAGGCTGAAGGCCGCTTAACCGCGGCTGGAGGGCCGAACCGGTGTGAGTTGAAAATCGCTCGGATGAGCTGAGGGTAGGGGTGAAAGGCTAATCAAATTCCGTGATAGCTCGTTCTCCCCGAAATGTCTTTAGGGACAGCCTTGTGTGAATTGCCACGGTGGTAGAGCACTGAATGGACTAGGGACCAACTCAGGTTACCGAATCCAATCAAACTACGAATGCCGTGGACAACTGCACGGGAGTGAGACTACGAGGGATAAGCTTCGTGGTCAAAAGGGAAACAGCCCAGATCGCCAGCTAAGGTCCCTAACTGTATGCTAAGTGGGAAAGGAAGTGTATTCGCTCGGACAGCCAGGAGGTTGGCTTAGAAGCAGCCATCCTTTAAAGAAAGCGTAACAGCTCACTGGTCAAGCGGATATGCACCAACAATCCAACGGGGCTCAAGCATACGACCGAAGCTGCGAAATGTGCGTTGCGCAAGCAGCGCACTTTGGTAGGGGAGCATTGCGTGGAGTCTGAAGGCAGACCGAGAGGACTGCTGAACACTACACAAGAGACCCTGCCGGCATAAGTAGCGATAAACACGATGAGAACTCGTGTCGCCGAAAGTCTAAGGTTTCCTGAGGAAGGTTAATCCGCTCAGGGTTAGGCGGGTCCTAAGGTGAGGCCGAAAGGCGTAGCTGATGGACAACAGGTCAACATTCCTGTCCCGCCTGGTGACGTTAACACGATGGGGTGACGCAGAAGGATAGGGAAGTCGGGTGATGGATATCCCGATCGGACAGTGCAAGCCGGATTCCGGAGGAAAATCCCCGGGGTCATTCAACGGTGAGGCTGGACGCGAGGTCGTACGACCGCAAAGTTTCCAATTTCACGCTGCCAGGAAAAACCTCTAAGGAGTCCACCAGGTGCCCGTACCACAAACCGACACAGGTAGACAAGGTGAATATCCACAGGCGCTCGAGAGAACGCTCGCTCAGGAACTAGGCACATTAGCCCCGTAACTTCGGGAGAAGGGGCACCGCTGTAGGGTTGATAGCCCGAAGCGGTCGCAGTGAAATGCGCTCTGCAACTGTTTAACAAAAACACAACTCTCTGCAAAGTCGAATACGACGTATAGGGGGTGACACCTGCCCGGTGCCGGAAGGTTAAAGCAAGGGCTTAGCGCCGCAAGGTGCGAAGGCTTGAACTGAAGCCCCGGTGAACGGCGGCCGTAACTATAACGGTCCTAAGGTTAACGATCGCGCAGCCTTAGTAAAACTGAACCATATGCGGGAAACTCCTCGCACAGCAGTCCGGTACTCGCCGCGCTAACACGCGGCAGTCAAAAGCCGGCTGACATGGGGACAATCCGCAGGGAAGACTCCAGGAGAAAAAGTAATGGAGAACCCTCAGAGACTTGACGTTCAGTCGCATCCTGAGAAGCTACAAGCCCAATGGGTGGTAGGTTTTGTTGACGGAGAAGGTTGCTTCTACGTTGGCATTAACCCGCACCCAGAAATGTCTTGCCAATACCAAGTGCTCCCCGAATTCACAGTCGTTCAGCACCGACGTGATGTTCAACTGCTTCACGCGCTGAAGAAATTCTTCGGTTGCGGAGTAGTGAGACAAAATCACGGCGATCGAATGGCCTACCGAGTCCGGGGGCTGAATCACCTCACTGAAAGGATTGTTCCCTTCTTCGAAAAGCATCCGCTGAAATCGAAGAAGCGGGTCGACTTCGCGAGGTTCCGAAAGATTCTGCACCTGATGAATCAGGGAAAACACTTGAAGACGGAAGGCATTGAAGAAATACGGGAGATAGCTTCAGTAATGAACACAGGCAGCGAAAGAGAAAGTCCGGCTTCTCTGGAAACAGAGTAGGAGAAACCGAGCGAAATTCCTTGTCGGGTAAGTTCCGACCTGCACGAATGGTGGAATGATAGAGCGACTGTCTTGGCGAACGGCTCGGCGAATTTGTGGTTCCGGTGAAGACGCCGGATGCCCGCATCTAGACGGAAAGACCCCGTGCACCTTAACTGCACTCTGGTCATGAGTAACGGAATAGTCTGCGTAGCATAGGCAGGAGCCTGTGAACCTCTGGTTTCGGCTGGAGGGGAGGCAACAGTGAAATACTGCCCTGATTGTTCTGTCGCTCTAACCTACCGCCCGAGACGGGCGGGGAGACACGGCCAGACGGGTAGTTTGACTGGGGCGGTCGCCTCCTAAACAGTAACGGAGGCGCCCAAAGATCGGCTCAAGCGGATTGGAAACCCGCTGTGGAGTGCAAGAGCAGAAGCCGGTTTGACTGTGAGACTTACAAGTCGAGCAGGGACGAAAGTCGGGTCTAGTGATCCGGTGGTCCCGCGTGGAAGGGCCATCGCTCAACGGATAAAAGGTACGCCGGGGATAACAGGCTGAT
>QHYN01000127.1 GCA_003224145.1 Acidobacteriota bacterium | reverse complement strand
CGATGTTATTTTACAGGCCCCTGGTAACGGTCGAGCCAATCGAGGATTTCCTTAATCATCTGATCGTGCGGTGGGATATGCCCCGCTTCAAAGACGGCGTGCCGCTTATCCTTCGCGGGCGTTCCCAGTAGCTGAAACATGACCTTCTGGGACTTTTCGTAGGGGAAAAAGTGATCGTAGCGGCCGTTGACCATCAGAGTGGGCATCGTTACCCGCGGCGCGAAATTGACTTCATCGACTTCGGGAAGCTTCTCGTTAGCGTCAAAACCTCCACCGAGCAGCACAAGGACCTTGATGCGTTTTTCGACCGCTGGGAGAATGTTCCCGAGATAGGCTCCGCTGCTTAGGCCGTAATAGGCGAGCCTTTCCAGCTTGAGATCTTTGCGCGTCTCGGCGTAATCAATCGTTCTTCCCAGGTCCTTCGACCAGTAGATGACGTGGTCGCGATAGAAAACCGTGGAGTCGGGGTCGTCTGTCTTCATTGCGTCGCCCCGCTCGTAATGGCTCTTGTAAATCGGATAGACCAGGGCGCGGCCACTCTTGATGATGAAGTCGCACCCGAACAAGTCAAGGTCCCCGCTGGAGCGCTCGTAAACTGCGTATGACCCCGGGAAGAAAACGACCGTTTGATAGGGTGGGTTGGCATTCTTGGGCAAATACACATAGGCGGACACGCGTTCGTTGCCGTAAGCAGTGTTGAGGGTCACCTTTTGTTTGGTCCAGTATTCATTGCTCTCCTCTCGGGGGTCGAGGACAGCATCGAGAGGCGCCGGGTCGTATCGGTACAAGTTCTTAAAGATGGCAAAGACCCTGTCGGAAACGGGCTTAATCTTCGAATAATTACGAATGGTGAACGAAATGGATTCCATGGCCGCTTTGGGCAATGAGGTCCCCGGGATTTCTTTCACAGTTCGAAACCCGTACGTCGAAGCGCGATCGAATGGCGACTGCGCGTCTCGGTCTTCGAACATGTAAGGTGGTTCATTCCAGGCTCCTCCCAGAATAAACCGCTTGTCACCCGTAGCATTCCAGCACCATTCCTTGGCGTTTCCGGCCATATCATACGTGCCGAACGGGCTCATACCCTGGTGACTTCCGACTGGCGAGAGCCCATGTCCACTGAAGTTGCTGAGTGGGGCTATGTCAGATGTAAACCACCGCAGCGCGGCGTTTTGCCATTGGTGAACCGTGGGGAGACTCTTTCTTGCAAACTCCGCATACGCAGCAGCTTCATACCAGCTCACGCCCGTCACGGGATACTCCGCTTGACCTTCGGGATAATTCCCCAGTTCCCATGTCGCAGGCGCCTGCCTGCCCGTCTTATCTCGGAATTTCGACGTAGCCTCTTGCCAGGACAGGTTTTGGCCATTCTCTACGAAGGGTTGCTTCCAGAACTCGGCCTTCCGGTAACCGCCCGCGTCAACGAACTGCTTGAATAGTTTGTTAGTCGCTTCGTACCGATCCATCCAGTAGTCGGGGATTTGCACTTCTGAAACAGCGTGCTCAAGCCCCGGAATTTCGAGCGCAACATTCCCACCCGGTATTCTGACCATACCCTCTGGAATGCTCCCGTTGGCTGCCAGCGATAGGTTCAGAGTGGTGCCTTCCTCGGGCAGCAATAACTCTCTCCATCTTTCTCGGGCGTAAGAGGCAGCTTCTGTCGTTTCGGAGCCCTGCTTTGACGCCTTCCAGCGCAGAAGCCCAAAGGGGATCTTCAGATGCTCGATGGGAGACGGGCCAAGGTATTCCCATGCGCGCTCATCCGCACGGTAGGGTTTCATGTACACATCTGCGCCCTGGGGGTCGCTGTGCACGGAAATCTCCAGGGAGATGTCCGGCCACAACTTCTGCATCGCCGGATCGTTCGGATCCAATTTTTCCACTTGCCGGGCCAAGGCGAAGGCAGCGGTGTCCTCACCCTTGTCCGCGAGCCGCGCGATTTCGGGAATTGCGGTTTCACGCGCCCAGCGGATTCGCGCTTCACCGCGCAGGTACCATCCCATGAGCAGCCCAACTCCGAGAAGAACAAGCACAGCCGGAACGGTGAACGTGGGCCTTCGGATCAATTGGGCAATTGGCACTCTGCCGCTCGGAGACTGCGCCTGCTTCAATCTCTTGAGGTCCTCCAGCAAATCGTGCGCCGACGGATAGCGCTTCTCGCGATTTTTGGCCAGAGCTCGGCAGATGATCCGGTCGAGCTCCGGCGGCACTTCCAAACTCCTTTGTGCTGGGCGAACCGGATCCTTGTGGAGAATTCCGTCGAAAATCGACGCCGTGCTGGCTCCCGCGAAGGGTAGGCTTCCCGTTGCCATTTCATAGAGCACCACTCCGAAGGAAAAAACATCAGTGCGCGCATCGAGTTCCTCTCCCAGCGCTTGCTCCGGGGACATATAGGCCACCGTCCCCAACGTTGTTCCCGGACTCGTCAGATCCGCTTCGCCCATCAGCGTTGATTGGAATTCTTCTTCCTTCCCTCCGAGGTTCTTCAGGAAGGGCGTCACCTTCGCCAAGCCAAAATCGAGAATCTTCACGTGATCTTGCGCGGTCACGAATAGATTCGCGGGCTTAATATCTCGGTGAACGATCCCCTTCGAATGCGCGGCCTCTAAACCTTCCCCGATTTGAATCCCCAGGTTCAGCACCCGGTCTAAGGGAAGAGCCTTCCCGGCGAGGAAATGTTTCAGAGTCTGTCCTTCCAAATACTCCATGGCTAGGAAAGACTGTCCCTGGTCCTTGCCAATTTCATAAATGGTGCAAATGTTGGGATGGTTTAAGGCCGAGGCCGCGCGCGCTTCCCGGCGGAATCGTTCGAGGACCTGCGTATCATGCGCGACTTGGTCGGGCAGGAATTTCAAGGCCACAAACCGGCCGAGTTCGGTGTCTTCGGCCTTGTAGACCACACCCATGCCGCCACCGCCGAGCTTCTCTACAATGCGGTAGTGCGAGATATTCCGCCCGATCAGTGACTGGGACTCCCCCATTTGCCGAGCATCTTAGGTTGCACGCTTATCTAAGTCAACGCGGACAGATGTTCTCCCCAAGGGCGTCCCGTCAGGAATGTCCTCGAAAAATTACTGCAGCTTCGCGTATTCGGCCTTGGCTTGCTTGAGGATGGGGATATCGGGGTCGGCGTCTTTCCATAGCGCGAGGAAATCTTTGTAGGCGGCGAGTGCGCGGATGCGGGCAGCATCCGCATCCGCGCCCTGCAATGTTCTCGCCTCCAAAGCGTTCGCACGAGCCACTCCCAGGTGCGCCAGCGCTCCCGTCCAGCAGTTCCACACGATCCCGCTGTGATCGAGAATCTTCTGAAATTCGGCGGCGGCAGCGCTGCCTTGTCGGGTTGCCAGGTAAGCTTCCCCGCGTACATACACATGGTAGAGGCAGGAAGTATTGACGACGAATCCAATTTGCCCCAACTCGATGGGGGAAGCAGCTTGCAGAGCGTTCAGAGCGGCAGATGGGTTCTTTTTGTTCAGCGCCAATTGCGCCTGAATCGCAGGCAACCACAGCGATTGCATCTGCGTGTCCAATGGGTAGCGTTTCCCTAAGTCTTGCGCCATTGATTCGGCTCGCGCCGTATCGCCCGCAATGGCAAACGCAAGCGCGACTTCAACCCCAACGCCCTGACTCCCGGGAGCCAGCTTCAAAGCTTCTGCCGCTGACTGTCGGGCTTCTGCAGCATTGCCGAAAGCGGCTTCCCGCTGAGCGGCAATCGCCTGAAATATTGCCCCGTTTTCCCTGCTATCCGCTCGTATCGCGGAGTCTACCGTCCGCTTGGTCAGCTCCCGCGCCTTGCCCAGATGACCGGCGTATGCCTCGGTGTCGGATGCGAGCGCCAGTCCAAAGTTCTCTTCAGGAATGCCCGCAAACCACCGTTGCTGTTCCGCCATCGCAGCGGAGTCTGCCCCCAGAAAGGCAAGAGCGTACAGAGCGTTGTGGA
>QHYN01000126.1 GCA_003224145.1 Acidobacteriota bacterium | reverse complement strand
CCACAGTTCGCCTCGGACCAGACATTGCTGCGTCGTGGCTGCCGGTGATGGGTCGTTCTGAGGCTGCGCTCGGTGAGGAGCGCATGTCCCCCGAGCGGCGACAGTTCGTTGCACGTCGATTTGGATATTGGGATGAATGGGTGCGGAGCGACGGACGCGCATGTAGTGGCGGTGGCTGGGAGTAGCACCGCCTAACGAAGCACTGCAGGCGACGGCCAAGAACGGGCGGTGCCTGAGCGCCCAGGTCGTTAGGTTTCTGATGGGAGGGTTCTTGGAGGTGATTCAGGTCCCAACGCGTGCAGAGTTCCGTCGCGGCTATCTCGCCTTCGAAGTGAAGGAAAGGCGAGATGCTATGTACAAGACCGCCGCGTTCCTCGTGGACCGTTTCTGGGGCAGGCCGGCTGAGATGGCCGACAGCCTCGGTGTGCTCCTGCTGACCTGGAATCAGGCATTCTACCGCTACGGGCCGTTCGATTTTCAGCGGCTTGAAGAGACAATCGCCGAGAACCAGCTCCACCTGGAAGGCCTTCGGGCGCGGTGCATCCTCAGCTACTCGCCTAGTGACCCGTTGCTGTGGCCAAGGCACTGCACCTGCTCGCGCCTCGGTTCTTCCCTCTTTGGGACCTGCTGATCGCCAACGTTTACGGATGCCGCTATTCGATAAAGCCAGCCGAGAAGTATGTCCTCTTCATGCGGAAGACGAGGCATCTCGCCGAGCAGCTCATCGGCGAGGTGCCCCCCCAGGAAACCGGAAAGAGCCTGCTGAAGCTGATCGACGAGTACAACTATGCCAAATACACGAAGAAGTGGGTCAAAAGCTAGCGGAAATGAAGCCTAACCAGTCGCTGCACCGGACGCGCAAACAACGCGCGCCGGTGAGCTTCGTCGTTAGACATCTTATATTTAGCACACTTTCTCAATATGCAGGGAACAGACCCATGTACCTCAGCCAAAGACATTCCCTAGCATGCGCGTTCTTGGACACCAGTGCCACACGACCAAGGGGGTTTCCATGCCGCGGAAGACACGATTGGAGGAGGCACACGTTATCTGCCATCAGGGATTGTATGTGGAGGATCAGAAGGACGGAACCTTTCTGACGGGTTTCTGGGTCGTTCGGCCCGAACACATCCGCGAGGGGCTAGTCTTCGCCCTGCACGAGACGAAGGCGACGCGCTCCTATCTCCAGGGAGTCGTGTTGCGTCTGACCGAAGTGCGCAAGGACCGGACTCCGTCGGGGCGGCGCCAGCGGCGCGTGCAGTTGCTCGTACGGAAGACACCGGCGTCACTGCCTTGGAGGGGAGGGGGAACGGGCGAGAAGGGCCTTGTGTGGAGCTAGGCAATTCGAAGTGCTCCCTCTGCGGCGGCGAGTTGGTGCCCGAAAGACAACCCCAACACGGCAAGAGCGGGGGTCAGACTCGGATGACAGCTTTCCTGACCGTTCTATTCTGGTTGCGGTTTCCGGGCTTGGTCCTTACACCTTTAACACCGAGATAAGAATATGATCTTGCCTTGGTTAATACTCGCCCTAGCTTTCACTGATCCGCAGCAAAGCAGTCCCACACCGGACGAGCAAGCAACGATGCAGCGCGCCCAGTTGGAACACGAACGTTACCGGCAGGCTGTTGTTCAATTGAACGAGCTTGCCGGCCGCATTCACTCTGAAGCTGACGCGCTCGCGTTTGTGGAAGGGATCGCTGATATTTTCGCCGACTCTCTCCCGGCTGCATGGGCCGGTCCGAGCATTCGCCAGCGGGTTGCCCATGCCGAATACGAAGCCATTTCCGACCCGTCGCGACTGATTCCGGAACAGCGTATTGCCGATGTATGGAACGAATACGTTCGAGAAATCGGCGCTCCTGAGGAGGCGGTTGTAAACGCGGCTGAAATTCACAGTATGCGCGACGCGGATTACGCGATCGGTCAGGCGATGTGGACACGCGGAATGAATGAGTCGATCTGGACGATGCCAAACATTTACGCAACTGGCCCTGACGGCAAGATTGCCCACGGTTGCCGCGCCATCGAGGCGCTGCGCGTTATTCATGATCTCGACAGGATGTTCGACAATCTGCGCGGTGCGCGCGACCGGCTGCGCAAGGGGATCGTCGCTTCCGATGAGATCAAGGAACATCTGAAAAATGCGGATCCAAGCCAGAGAACTACTTCTGGGTCGAAAGTCCGGGCGGAACTCCGGGTAGATACGAATCCTCTTCGCCCCGCCGAATACCGCTATATGCGTGAGCACGGGCTGGATAACTTTAACCAGCTATTGGAAAGATTGTTTGTCGAACTGTTTCCCCGTGAGTGAGCAACCTAGTTTTGAGGCCCCGTAGAGACCCTCCGGTCCGCATAAGATTCTGGAGGCAAATTGCCGAATGGAGCAGAAGCCGCTGCTGCGTAAGCAGTTGCCACCGGGCAGGCTCGCCAGCGGCGGTTTCGTCTTATGCAAACCGAAGCGAGTTTTATCCGGATCAGCATCCTGGCCGAGGCCAAGCGCTCGAAGAAGGCGGAAAAGAAGTAAGCCGACACGCCTCGCGGCGTGGCGGGATGGAGCAAGGGCCTGCGGGACCTTATCCCCGCGCGCGGCTTCGCCCGCTACTTTGTGTACTCCTCGTACGAATCGCGGAAAAGTTGCGTTACCAAATCGCGGTTCTTATCTAGGTCTTCCTTACGCAAACGAAAGCGGACACTTGTTGTTCCACTCGGCAGGACTTCGAGTCCGGCGTTTCTTAGGCGCTCTCTCCATTCTTCCGGGCTCGCCGGATGAGCGTGAATTTTCAAGTGAGGCTGCTTTCTCGGATGAAAGTGCACAAAATTATTCGCCCGAGCGTTCAGTGCCAAGCCGACGAACTGCTGCTTGTAGTTAAGGGCTATTCCGGGGGCAAATTGCTTCAAGAGGCCAAGGCATTCGTCTAATACACGCATAGAGGCTTCAGAACTTCGCGACTCCCAATACTCACGACTAGCGGGGGTAGTCGTTTTGTCCTCGGTCTCATCTTCTTCACCGCGTCTCTCAACTGTGTCCAAAACGTGTGTGAAATGAAGCAAAACATAATCTTCGACTTGAATTGCTTTCATCTGGATGGCGATGATTGGAATATGGCGATTGAAGAGCGAAATGACATTGAAGAAGCGATTCGTCACATCCTCCGCGACAAGCACGGCGCAATGTTTGCGATTCGGGTAGCGCCTTTGTTCTTCATCCCAATATTCAATTGTGCGAATTATGTGGCTCGCATCAGTTTCGCCAAGCTGCACTTCGACTTCATACCATTTCACATCCTCTTCGTCCTCATCGTCCACCAACAGCAGGTCGAGTCTACCTCGTTTCTGTATACGTTCAACGTCCCGCACTTTCATGTTTCCCAGCCCAAGAAGAGACGTATCGGCGGATATGCGTTCCTTGACCCATGTTTCATCAAAACGCGGGTGCCCCTTCAGACGAATTTCCCTGCCCTTTATGTACTTGGGTTCTTCGATACGGGGATGGTCTTCTAGCACCGCTGCGCTTGTTGCGTCCATGCTTTGCCTCCGTGAAATGCCCGTCTAGTTTACAGGAACGCGGGGGACGTAACTCAAGAGTTTCCTAACTCTAGGTCGGGGGTGCGAATCCCCTGGGCCCCACCGGCACGGCACGCCTTTTATCCACGTTTGCGGTTACGCGTCTCGAATTTTACGTGTTTACGGACGCGCGTGGGCTTATCGGCAGTAAACCGAACTTTCTTGCCTTTGTTGGTTTCAAACCTAACCTTTGTAGACTTCTTCTTCCATTCGTGCGCTTCAAATTCTCGAATTACCATTTTTATCCTCCTCGCGCATTTTACCACAAGGTTTCTGCCTTTCAATGTATCAAGCCTTTTGGTACGGCCTCACCGCTGCATCCCGTGGTAGAATCCGACCACCAGCCATGACCCTTGACCAAGAACGGCTGTTGTACATTGTCGCCGGTCTTATCGCGTTCGGCTTTCTGTGGCGGCGCAGGGAAGCCATCGCCCATGCGTTGCGCGGCACTTTGATTGCCCTCATCTGTGCGGCTTTGACCTACCTTCTACTGTGGAAAGGCGGGCTATCGCCGCTGACCGCGTACGTCGGCGCGCTGGTCGTCGGCGTCCTTATCAGGCGGTTGCAACCGGCGCGGTCACGGCACATTTCAGCGCGTGTGAAACGGCAGGTCATCGCTAAATTCGAAAAGGAAAAAGGCGAAACGTTCAACCGGCGCATCCACGAATTGGACCACGTCCATCCGTATTCACGCGGCGGCGGAAATGCCGAGGATAACGTCCAAGTGCTTCCCAGAAAAAAGAACCGCTCGAAAGGGGCGAAGCTGGGCTGGCGGGGCATGGACGAATGAGGCCGCTCTATTTGTGCCCGGTAATTGCGTGGCGGGTTCGAGGCAAATACCTCTTCGGATGGGTCGTTCGCTTCTCTTCAAACTTCCGAAAGGAGTGGTTTTCACGGGCGATTGCCAGCAGGGCAGGTTCACACGGCGCCCGACCAGGTGTCCAAACTGTGATGCTGCGGTCCAGGAACCATCGGGCACGGACGCGTACCTGATCTGCCCGACGCTACAACCTTCGCCCCGGACACTGGCCGTAGATGATCGGGGAGGGATAGATG
>QHYN01000125.1 GCA_003224145.1 Acidobacteriota bacterium | reverse complement strand
ATACTTCAAGCATAAAAAAGATCTGGCTCGAAAGCTGAAGAAGTGGGAAGCAGAGTACAACGGAGATCGACCCCATCTGGCCCTCAAGGGAAAGACGCCCGCTGAACGCGTCCGCGAACTCATCCAGCCATCCAAACCTGTAAGGGATCTTTCTTGACTAATACACAATCCTGGCTGTGCTCTTCGCCTTGCCTGTGTAGCGCCGGGCTTTAGCCCGGCGCCTACTCCCGACGCGTCGCCCCGCCCCGAAATCTGTATAGCGATACGACGTTCACGGGGACTCCTTGGTATTGGTGGTGTCGGGGGCATTGGCGTTGTTGGGGACCGATGGAGAGCTCATGCGCTGGTAAAAGGCGCGCTCGGAGCCCTCGGGCCAGTCACGCTTGGGGCGAGGCAGATCCATGATGATTTCCTGCGGCTGGTCGTCCGCTTCTTTTTGGGTGGCGCGGTGGGAATGCAGAAGCTGGTTGGTGAGGTAAGCGAGAACGGCGGCGCGGCGCGTGGAGATGCGGTTCTGGACGAGGAGGACGGTGAGCTGGGTGAGGAAGGCGTGAATGCCGGAGGCGGGATCGAGGACCGCGAGACGGCAGCGGCGGCCCGTGGAAGTGTAGTGGCGGCAGCGGTTCTCTGGAGGTGTTTTCGAGAGAGATTTGGACTTGCGCTTCGTTGCTTTAGCCAGGGGCTTGGGCGAAGCGGTGTCGGGAAGAGCACTGCCTTGCTTGCCGGGAGCGACCAGCTCGATGGGAGCAGTACCGTTGTTGACAAAGCTAGAGTTAGCTGTTGGCTGATTCATGTTGTTCCTCGATTTTGGGGAGGCAGAAAGGACACCCCCTCCGTTGGATGGAAAAGAGTGCGGAAGTGCAGGAAAAGAAAAGGGATAGAAGCGCGCCGTTGGGCAAAAGAGTGGGGATGTAGTTGGAAGTAAAGGAGATAGGATCTAATAGACGTTGGCACGTCCGAACGTTTGAAGGTCTGAACGTTGAGGAGAGAGGAGCAAGGTGTCCCGACCGATCGTAATCTTCCATTCAAAGTCACGAGGAGCTTGAGATGCTGGGTGGTGGCGCATTGGGCGTTGGAGGAGTCGAGCTCTTCGGCGAAGCTCAGGGTGAAAATTCACGACTAACGCTAACATAGATTACTAAGTTCGTCAAATCCCTTCATAGTACTAGTATTTGAAGAATAGACACATCGGTTCGAACGGGCGCGTAAGAGAAAGAAAACAAAGGGGTAGAGCACACAGGGGGCTGTGGAAGTGCTGGGCGGACGGTGCGGGGGGGAGATTTTCAGACTTTAGATGAGTTCACCAGCTAATGGAAAAGTCAAAGCGCCCAGGCGCAACCCCGGCGTCTGGGGCACCCGGCTCAAAAATGCACATCGCGCCAAAAACCGAGGCGCACATTCGGGGCCCGGCTACACTGTCATTTCAAGATTCTGACCGCTGTCACAATCTTCTTGTCGATCTCAACAACGTGCCCTTCCGGCAGTCGGAGCACATAAAACTGCCCCCCTTCGAACAGCAACGAAAGCGGTTCAGAAAGTTGGCTCTGTTTTTGAATCGGGATCCCCAACTGTTTAGCACCCTCGATCTCCCCTCGCGCAAAGAGAAATTGTACCTGCTTTGGTTCCCCACCCCCCAACTGCTCGGGAACAAGAGGGTAGACCAGGCTTGTGTATAAGCTGAGATACCAACCGAGGTACCCAAGGAAAAAGAGTGACACGGCAAAGGAGAGCGACCAAGTGCCCGGCCCGTTCGACTCGGACTTTCGCTTCTTATCCTCTGAGGCAGCGAGACTCTTACCAATTAACAGAGCAATTGCCACTGCAGCCGCGCCGACCGTAAAGCTCGTGAAGTAAAGTTCGAGCGCCTTGAAGCTCGGTGACGATGATGGATGGGATCCTCGCAAGGAGAGCGCGAAGCGAAATGCGCCCCAAGGAAGTAGAATAAACACGACGACACTTATCCAGGCACCGAACCGCACGAACTCCTGCATGTACTGATACACCCGCAGCGCCCAAGCTTCGAGCCGTGTCTTGGGTACCTCACCCCCGGGATCTGGCGGTCGCCATCGAACTATTCGAACGGCATAAACCGGCGCTAGAAAACTCATCGTGATAGAGAACAAGACCAGAATCCCGGTGTAGACAAAGCGAGGCCGAAATAGTGAAAACTCGGAGACCCCCAATCGATATAAATACACATTGACAGTAAGGAAGCCCACAACGTACGCAGTGACAGCGAATAACGCTACTACCTTCCCAAGTGCCTCTAGACCAGAGGGTTTTGCTGAACTGCCCTCTCCACCTGGAGGCCTCACTCCTGGTATCAAATTGTCAGACGTGGATTCTTCACTCGACATGTCTTGCTCGGTGGATTATGCCTCCGCTCCAACGGGTGCGCAATCAAATCTCTTCGGGGCAAATGATTGGACACGCACTTTGACAAGTGGCCGCCTCGAACCGCTGAGACCTCCTGGGCGCACTTCGCGTCCCGTGTGCCCTTTACCGAGGTGGGCCGTCCTTGCAGGTCCTACAGTTCAGCAAGACTGCTGTGGTTTCTCCTCAAGAGTCTTCCTAGTCTCCTTTTTCTTCTTTCAAAAACTTTTCTACAGATCGTTCGAATTGCACCCCTCCCGTAACCCCATCCGGGAAGCAAAGTTCGCATCTGAAGGTCAAGAGCGCACAGCCAGGAATGGCTGTGCCACAAGAGCAAGGAGGTTCAAGGTTCAAAGTTAAAGGTTGAAGTAAAGTCTTCGGAGAAGAGGCTATCGAAAGGCAGCGTGCGAGCAAGGGCAAGACGCAGTGGTTGAGATCCTTCAGGCATCCTCGCCGGATGCCTTCAGGATGACAAATCGCGGAGGATGAAAGGTAGGAGGCAAAAGACAGGAGGATGCCGGGCTCTCCCCGCGAGGAATGCGAGGAGTCCCCACAAACCGGGGCAAAGCCCGGCGCTACAAAAAGCGAAGAGGGACGGCCTAAAGGCCGCCCCTACAAGAGAAAAGAACCGACCTGAAGGTCGGCCGCGACAAAGGCCTGGGGAAAAGCAGATCCCTCACCGCCGTTCGCGTCAACCTTTTGCGCCCGCTTACCGCGGGCAGGCGCGCGACCGGGTTCGGGATGACAAATTTTGGAGGGACGTAATGTCGGAGCTGAAGCTCCGACCCACAAGGCGCTGGTAGATGAAAGGCGGGTGGGTGCCCGGTTGCGGCACGACTCCCGACAGGGTCCCCGAGATGCTCGGGACGGAGCGGGAGGAGGCAAAAGACAGGAGGGTGCCGGGCTCTCCCCGCGAGGAATGCGGGGAGTCCCCACAAACCGGGGCAAAGCCCGGCGCTACACGGCGGTGAGAATGTGGTTAGGAAAGGCGATCGGGAGTGAGCAGGGCGGTCATTTCCAGGACGCGGTGATAATAGTCGCGCTGGGTCAATTGGGAAGCGGCCGGCCCGTCGAGAATAAATGTGACGTCGGGATGAAGCTGCAGCGCGGAAGCGGAGACCGCGCAGGTGATGGGACCTTCGATGGATTTGGCGACGACAGCGGCTTTGGATTCACCAGTGGCGAGCAAAATGATTTTGCGCGCTTCCAAAATCGTGCCGATGCCCATGGTAATGGCGCAGCGCGGGCTCTCTTCGCCCGGAGCGAAGGATTTGGCGTTGTCGTCCAACGTCTCCCGGCTCAAGACTTTCAAGCGCGTGCGGGAGGCCAGGCTGGAAGTGGGTTCATTAAAACCGATGTGGCCGTTGCGGCCGATTCCGAGAAGCTGAAGGTCGATCCCTTCGGCTTTGCGGATGGCGTCTTCGTAGCTTGCGCAATACTGATCGTAGTTGCCGCGGATGGTGCCATCGGGGATGTGGATATTGCGCGCCGGAAGATTGATGTGCCGGAAGAAATGTTCGTGCATGAAATAGTGGTAACTTTGCGGATGCGCCGCAGGAAGCCCGAGGTATTCGTCGAGATTGAAAGTTACGACATGCGAGAAATCCAGTGCGCCTTCCCGATGCATGCGCACAAGATGTCTGTAAAGGCCGATCATCGT
>QHYN01000174.1 GCA_003224145.1 Acidobacteriota bacterium | reverse complement strand
CATTTTTGAGACGCTTCCGAGTGTGTCTGGCAGAACAGGGTGTCGGCAAAGCGGTTTCCTGTCTAAACCGATCAACGCAGTGAATCAGCTGGTCCGCAGCAAGCAAATGCATTCGATCTCTAAGACTTCACAAAGAATGCAGTGTTTGAGGAGGGGTGTGATGAGAAGGCAAGCAACGCTGGGGTGCATTTTAGTTGGTTGTCTGATGTTTCTGTTTTGTGCGAACACGGCTTCGGGTCAGGCGGTGTATGGGAGCATCATTGGCACGGTAACTGACCCGCAGGGGAACGCTATTGTGGGAGGCAAAGTTACAGTTACCTCTCTCACTAAGACTACCGTTTTTGAGGGCACGACGAACGAAAGTGGCAATTACACGGTCACGCATCTCATCCCGGACGACTACAAGATTAGAATCGAAGCCCCGGGGTTCAAAGGCTTCGAGATACCGAGCGTTCGCGTGGATGCCGACGCGGCAGTTAAGATTGATGCGCAGCTCCAAGTTGGCGGTGTTACGCAAACCGTGGAAGTCACCGGCGAAGTTCCGCAGCTTAAGACCGACCGCGCTGATGTCGCAATCCAGTTTAACGAGAAATATGTCAGCGAGCTTCCCCTTCTGAATAGGAACTTCACGAATTTGCAACTCCTATCACCGGGTACGCAGAAGCTCGTTGGCTGGAGCCATGCCGCCACCGAAAATCCGCAGGGAGCTCAGCAGATTTTCGTGAACGGCCAGCACTTCAGCGGGACCGCATTCGAACTGGACGGCACCGACAATCAGGATCCTATTCTCGGAATCATTGTGGTGAATCCCAACTTAGACGCAGTGCAAGAATCGAAGATTTCGCTGGGGAACTTTGATGCGGAATTTGGGAAAGCTGTTGCGGGGATCGTGACCATCCAAACTAAGTCTGGGACTAACGATTTTCACGGAACCGGCTTCTACTATTGGCGCGGCGACGGCCAGCAGGCATGCGATCCCTTTAGCCAGTGCAAGCCAGATTCAAGCCACCCCGGTCAGCGACTGCCGCTTCCTTCAGCGAGCTGGAAGCAGTTCGGCGGTGCGGGTGGCGGTCCAATCATCAAGAACAAGCTGTTCTTTTTTGCAGATTATCAAGGTACTAAGCAGACCAGCGGAATCACCAACACACTAACGATTCCAACAGCCCACGCGTTGACCACTTGCCTCTTGAGCACGGGCTTCTGTGACTTGAGCGAGTATCAGCCTCAGATCGGCAATGGTGTGGCTGGCGATCCTACAAACTACATCTATGATCCGGCGAGCAGCCCGAATATTGATGGCTCTGGACGCGGCGCTTTCTGTGGTGCCTCCGGCATAGTATTCAATCCGACACCGGCTACCTGCCCGACGCCTTTCCTGATTCCGGTGGGTAGACTTTCAGCCCAAGCGCTGAACGTCCTGAAGCTTTTCCCAACACCTACGATTTCTCCCTCTGGAGGAGGGGTCTGTACCTCTGCAACGCCTAACTGCGTAACCAACAACTTTTTCGGGTCGGGTTCTGGACCTTATGACCAAAAGAGCTTTGATACGCGCATTGACTGGAATGGCCCACACGGGTACCAGATTTTCGGCCGTTTCAGCTTGGATTACTTCAGCCTTTCCGGCAAAGGTGTGCTTGGAAAGATTGGGGGCGTCGGTGACGGCCCCGGTGGGCTTGCGGGAGCTTCCATTGTTCATAATTACAGTATGGCAAGCGGCTTCACGAAGGCTATCGGCACGACGCTCCTGACGGACTTTCGCTTTGGCTGGTTCAAGTACAATCCACAAACTCACTACGCTGACCAGACTGCCACACCGATGGATGGGTTCGGTATTCCGTGCCTCAATACGGCCGTGTCCGGCACCTGTCCGAACGTTCCTGGACCGCCCACTTCAGGGGGCCTATCCGCGTTCTTCATGGATGGTGTCATTTCAAATTTTGGAGATGGACTGAATGTGGGCCGCTGCAACTGCCCGCTTACCGAGAGCGAGCAGCAATTCCAATTCGTGAACAACTGGACGAAGATCCGCGGCAACCATTCGCTCAAGTTCGGAGGGGACATCCGCTATGCGAAGAACCTTCGGATACCGAGCGACGCCAACCGCACCGGGCAGCTTAATTTCAACCGCGGGATCACAGCGAATTCGGGCAATGGTGGTTTGGACCTTGCGACCTTTCTTCTGGGTGATGTTAGCTTCATGGATCGTTTTGTGAGCACCAGCCTGAATGCTGCAGAGCGGCAGAAGCGGTGGTTTTTTTACGGACAGGACGTTTGGCGAATCACTCCAAAGTTCACCTTTAACTACGGGTTACGGTGGGAGACTTATTTCCCCGAAAGCGTAAACGGCAAAGGCCACGGCGGTTTCGCAAACCTTCAAGAGGGCATCATCCGCGTGGCTGGTTTTGGCAAGTACGGCCTGAACGGCAACGTTGACAACACATGGAAGGCTGTTGCTCCGAGAATCGGTGCTGCTTATCAGCTGGATTCGAAGACAGTCTTACGGATGGGTTACGGCCGAAGCTTCGACATCGGGGTATTCGGGTCCAACTTCGGACACGTCGTGACCCAGAATCTACCTGTCTTGGCAAACCAGAATATCTTTGCCAGCACGACGACCCCAGGCGCGAGCGACAATCGGTTCCCGGCCTTCACCCTTGCGTCCGGGCCTCCAGGGTTCAACCCACCGGTGGTTCCTTCGGATGGCGTTTTGCCGCTCAAGGGGCCGAACAACAACGTAGACCCCCGCATCCGGCCGACAGTTCAGCGCCTGCCAACACTCGATGCATGGAATGCCACTGTTCAGCGCCAGGTAACTCCAACTATGAACGTTGAAGTGGCATACATCGGAAACAAAGGGACACATGTGTTCGCTGGTGCCGGCCCGGCTTACAACGCCAATCCAGTTATTGCGGTATCGGGTACGAGCATTGATGGCAAGTTCGCACCTCCGGCCAATCTACCGCAGAACAATCGGCGGCCGTTCAACCTAAACGGCGTTCCGGCATTCACATATCCGAGTTTCGGCGGAATCACCTGTTGCGACACGGATCTGGGGAACTATTTCGGTAACGACGCGAGCAGCAATTATAACGCGCTCCAGATCAAAGCTGAGAAGCGGTTCACGAAGGGGTTGCAATTCCTGGCGCATTACACCTTTGCGCATGCCAACAACTATGACAGCGATTATTATGCGGCAGACCCGCGCGTTGCGTACGGTCCCGACTCCTTCACGCGGACCCACGTTTTCGTAGCCAGCACCGTCTATGAACTTCCCGTTGGAAAGGGCAAAATGTTTATGAGCGATGCCAGTCGTGTCATGGACCTCATTGTCGGCGGATGGCAGTTGACCAATACCTTGAACTGGAGCGGCGGCCTACCGTGGACTCCAAGTTACGCCGAGTGTGGGCAGGACAAGGACGCGGGACCCTGTCGGCCGGATAAGGGAAAGGGGTCCTTCAGCGTTGGTGCCCACACAGATGCTTCCGGAAATATCTTCTGGTTCACGCCCATTTCGGCGCTCGCAATCGGCGCTCCTCCGGGAACTGACTTCTGCACTGTTGCCCGGCCAACCGGCAATGGATTCAACCGGCCCGCGTGCGGGACAATTGGCAATATCGGTCGGAACTCATTCCGCGGGCCACACGCGTTCTTCTCCGACATGGCCCTGGCAAAGAACTTTAATTTCACAGAGAAGATCAAAGCTCAATTCCGACTGGATGCGTACAACGTATTCAACCATAAGGTTCTGGGCTTCAACTCGAACCAAGGTAACACTTGCATAGACTGCAGCGGAAACGCGGGGCAAATCACCAGCTTAGAGGGAGATGCCTCGCCCGGTTCACCAAACGGCATGCGTCAGTTGCAGTTTGGACTCAGATTCACTTTCTAACCAGGACGAAGACGCTCCACCACCCCGACGGGGAGCCTTTACCGGCTCCCCGTTTTTTGTTCTGAGTATGTGCGGAACGGCGTAACAAATGGCTCGGCAAATAGACAAAGCGTTCTCCCCGGAAGTAAAATTTTGGACGCCAAGCCCCAGGATTACCCTCATGTATCGCGCTAGCCTCTCCTCG
>QHYN01000012.1 GCA_003224145.1 Acidobacteriota bacterium | reverse complement strand
CGCAGTTTTATTTTCGGACGACGGACGTGACGGGGGATGTGAAGCTGCCGCAGGGGGTGGAGATGGTGATGCCGGGAGACAACGTGAGCTGCGAAGTGAGCCTGATCACGCCGGTGGCCTTGGAGAAGGGCTTGCGGTTCGCGATTCGCGAAGGCGGGCACACCGTCGGCGCCGGCGCGGTCACGGAGATCTCGGAGTAGCGCGCAGAGCGCGAAAGGAATAAGCCATGCGCGAGACGATTACGTTGCAGTGCGGCGAGTGCAAGAACCGCAACTACACGACGACGAAAAACAAGAAGAAACATAGCGAGCGGCTGGAAACGAAGAAATTCTGCAACACCTGCCGCCGGCAGACGGCGCACAAGGAAGTGAAGTAGTTTTGCATTTGCAGGGCTGGGGGATAGGCCGGTTTTGAATTTAGGGGAGTCGTCCAACGGTTAGGACTCCGGTCTCCAAAACCGGGTATGGGGGTTCGAATCCCTCCTCCCCTGCCAGAGTTGAGTGTTCCGACAGAGTCGGGACGCGGAAGGCGGCAGAGATTTTCTCTGCTGGGAGAGATTGAGCGAGGAACCATGGCCACGCAGGCGGTCAAAGTGAAGAACGGAGAATCGCAAGGCGGAATGGGCTCCGAGTTGGGGGGCAAAGTTACCGGTACGATCTCGAACATGCGGGAGTTCCTGCACGACGTTCGCGTGGAGATGAAGCAGGTGACTTGGCCGAGCCGAGAAGATGTGGTGGCTACAACCTGGATTGTGGTGGCTACGGTGGCCTTCTTCGGAGTTTTTCTCTGGCTGGTGGATATGGGTGTGCAGCGCGGCGTGCAGTACATTTTCAAGAAGTTTGGCGTTTGAAGGGGAATAAAGATCGATGGCAATGCAGTGGTACATCATCCATACCTACTCGGGTTTTGAAAGGAAAGTCAAAGAAAGCCTGGAGAGCCGCGTGGCCGCGTTTAACCTTCAGGACAAGATTGGCCGTGTGATGATTCCCGTGGAGGAAGTGGTCGAAATGCGAGGTGGCAAGAAAGTGGTTTCTTCGCGCATGTCCTATCCCGGCTACGTGCTGGTGGAAATGGACCTGGACGAAAACACCTGGCATATCGTGCGTTCGACGCCGCGCGTAACCGGTTTCGTCGGGTCAGCGACGTCGCCTTCGCCGCTGAGCGAAGCGGAAGTGGACGCCATCATCAACCGCGTGCACGTTCCAGCGGACCGCCCGAAGCCAAAAGTGGTCTTCGAGCGCAATGAACAAGTGCGCATCGTGGACGGCCCGTTTGCGAATTTTAACGGCAGCGTCGAGGAGATCGACAACGACCACAGCCGCTTGAAAGTCTCGGTAACGATTTTTGGACGCTCGACTCCCGTGGAACTGGATTTCGCAAGCGTCGAGAAATTGGGTTAGGCAGGAGAGGAAAATCCCCCGCCCTAAAGGGCTGAGCTTCAGAGTCGCAGAATAGGATTTGAGGCAGGAACATGGCGAAAAAGATTCAGACCACCATCAAGCTGCAGTTGCCCGCGGGCAAAGCCACTCCGGCGCCGCCAGTCGGCACGGCGCTCGGTCCGCACGGCTTGAACATCATGGATTTTTGCAAACAGTTCAACGCCAAGACGGCGAAGGAACCGGACGGGATGATTTTCCCCGTGCTGGTGACGGTCTACAGCGACCGCACATTCAGCTTCATCCTGAAGACGCCGCCGGCATCGGTGCTGCTGAAACGCGCGGCAAACATTGCCAAAGGCTCCGCCGAACCAAACCGCAACAAGGTTGGCAAGGTCACGAAAAAGCAGGTTGAGGAAATTGCGAAGATTAAGCTTGTCGATCTCAACACCACCAATCTGGACTCCGCGGTGCGCACCGTAATGGGCACGGCGCGCAACATGGGGCTGGAAGTCGTGGAAGCCTAGAGGTTCAGGCCTCAAGAGATCCTAGGGGTAGAAATGGCAAAGAAGTCTGGAAAGCAAGTAGAGAACGCACGCAAGAAGGTGGAAGCGAGGCCGTACAAGCTCGGCGAGGCTGCCGAACTCTTGAAAAAAGTACATCACACCAAGTTTAACGAGACCGTAGAGCTGGCGATCAATCTAGGCGTTGATCCCAAGCACTCCGACCAGGTGGTTCGCGGCACCGTGGGCCTGCCCAATGGGCTCGGCAAGACGGTGCGCGTGCTGGTGATCGCAGGCGGTGAAAAAGTGCGCGAAGCACAGGAGGCGGGTGGGGATTTCGTGGGCGGCGAGGACGTCGTCCAGAAAATCATGGGGGGCTGGACCGATTTCGACGCAGTGATCGCCACGCCAGACATGATGCGCTCCGCCGGAAAGCTCGGCAAAGTGCTCGGCCCGCGAGGGCTAATGCCCAATCCGAAGACGGGTACGGTCACTTTTGAAGTGGCCAAAGCCATCAAGGAAGTCAAGGCCGGCAAAGTGGAATTCCGCGTTGACAAGGCGGGCATTGTCCACTGTGCGATCGGCAAGATTCAATTTGACGCGCCAAAGCTGGTGGAAAATGCTCACGCCGTGATCGAAGCCGTCGTGAAGGCGAAGCCAGCGGCGGCCAAGGGCAAGTATCTCAAGAAGATCACACTGACCTCGACCATGGGTCCAGGCATCACTATCGACCTGGCGGAAGCAGAAGCGCTGGCAACAGCGGCCTGATGGGCGACAAAGCGTAGCGGAGCGAATTTATGAAGAAGCGCAGCGAAAAACAGCAGGACCTCGACAAACTGAAAACTGAACTTGCCAGAGTCTCGACCGTCATCCTCACGACGTTTCAGGGCATCACTGTGGAGGAGGACACCAAACTCCGCCGCGCCGTGCAGGCTGCTGGCGGCAAGTACAAGGTCGTGAAGAATACCCTCGCGGAGCGAGCGGGCGCCGGCACGCCCATAGAGAACCTGCTCAAGAACCTGAGCGGCACGAATTCGATTGCCTACACCGAGACAGACCCCGTGGCTCTTGCGAAAGCGATTACCAAGATTGCCAAGGACGTTCCCGCGTTTCAGTTCAAGTCTGGCATGGTGGAAGGGCGCGTTATTTCCATCGAGGAGATCAAGCGGCTCGCGAATCTGCCGTCGAAGGATGAGCTGATCAGCAAGATCATGTTTCTTCTGAACGCGCCTGCGCGGCGCATCGCTATGACGCTGAACGCATTGCCGCGCAATGTGGCGGTGACCGTCAGTGAAGCCATCAAGGCCAACAAGTTTGGGTCCGGCGGAGGCAGCGCAGCACCTGCTCCCGAGGTGGCCCAGTAAGTTCAATACTTAGATTTGAGAGGAGAACAAAGAGTCATGTCGAAAGTCGATACGATCCTGGAGGAAATCAAGGGGCTGACGCTGCTGGAAGCGTCTGACCTGGTGAAGAAGATGGAAGAAGCCTTCGGCGTCTCTGCGGCTGCGGCCACGGTTGTAGCAGCAGGCGGTGGCGGAGCGGCAGGCGGCGCAGCCCCGGTGGAAGAGAAGACGGAATTCTCGGTCGTGCTCACGGAGGTTGGCGGCAACAAGATCAACGTCATCAAGGCAGTCCGGGAAGTTACGAGCCTAGGCCTGAAAGAAGCCAAGGACCTGGTCGATGGCGCTCCCAAGACGGTCAAGGAAGGCGTCAACAAGGACGAAGCCGCGGCCATCAAGAAGAAGTTCGAGGAAGCGGGCGCCAAAGTGGAGATCAAGTAGTTTTCGCTCTAAACGGGTTTCCGAACCGGAGCAGCCTGTTGGGCGACGGGCTGCGCCAGAGGGCATTACCTACGCACGCTAAGGTTGGGCACTGCAACCATTTCATGTGTTCCGCTTGGAACGCGTGTAGCCGTGTGCGCGCTGACTTTGGGCAAGTCTTGCCGCGCGGTGGCTATGTGTCTTCTCTGAGTTTTTCCGCACTATGCCCGAAAGGGATGAGGTAGATCACGCATGCCGAATAGCAATCAGCACGTCCGGGAACGTCAGCGGCTGGATTTCGCAAAAATCCAGGGCTCGATCCAGATTCCCAACCTGATTGAAGTCCAGATGAAATCCTATCAGCGCTTTCTGCAGATGGATCTGCTGCCGAGCGAGCGCGAGGACGCCGGGCTTCAGTCGGTGTTCACATCCGTGTTTCCGATCAAGGATTTTCGCGAGATGTCGCAACTGGAATTCGTGGACTACGCGATTGGCAACTGGGAGTGCAAGTGCGGCAACCTGAAAGGCTTGCATCATCTGCGCGCCACTTGCCGCAATTGCGGAGCTTCGGTGGTTACCAATCCGTATCAGACCGGCGACGTCATCTGCCACAAGTGCGGCACGTTCAACAAGAACACGCCGACGTTCTGCAACAAGTGCGGCGACCCCGTGGCCATGCAACTGAAGTATGACGTGAATGAATGCCAGGAGCGCGGTATGACGTACTCCGCGCCGCTTAAAGTCACCATTCGATTGACGATTTACGACAAGGATCCCGATACCGGTGCGAAGACCATTCGCGACATCAAGGAGCAGGAAGTTTTCTATGGCGACATTCCGCTGATGACGGAGAATGGCACGTTCATCATCAACGGGACGGAGCGCGTCATCGTTTCGCAGTTGCACCGCTCGCCGGGCGTGTTTTTCGAGAGCGCGAACAATCGCACCTACTTCCTTGGCAAAATTATTCCGTACCGCGGGTCATGGGTGGAATTCGAGTACGACACGAAGAACATTCTTTACGTGCGCATCGACCGCAAACGCAAATTTCTCGGTTCGATTTTCCTGCGCGCGCTGGGGATGAAATCGAACGAAGACATTCTGCGCACGTTCTACCAGGTCGAGCGCATTTCGCTGCGCGACAAGGAGCTCTACTGGAACGTTTCACCCGGAATCATGGACCGCAAGCTGGCTCACGAAATTCGCAATCCGAAAACCGATGAGATGATTGTCGGCGCGCACAAGCGCATCACCGAAAACCTCTTTAAGGAACTGATCAAGGCCAAAATTTCCCAGGTTCGCGCGGCGCTCACTGACCTCGAAGGCGCCTATAGCGTCGCCGACGTCGTCAACCGGCAGACCGGTGAGGTGTTGCTCGAAGCCAACAAGCCGCTGACCGCCGAACTTTGGCAGGCTTTTGCCGACGGCGGGATAACGGAAGTGGACGTGTTCTTCCCCGAGCGCGACGACATCAGCATGGTGCTCTCGAGGACGCTGGACAAAGACGCCATTCGCTCTCCCAAGGAAGCGCTCATCGAAATCTATCGCAAGCTGCGTCCGGGCGATCCGCCGACGCTGGAAACGGCCACCAACCTTTTCCGTGGCATGTTCTTCGATCCGCGCAAGTACGATTTCAGCCGCGTTGGCCGCTTGAAGTTCAATATCAAGATGGGGCTGGACACTCCGCTGGACAATCGCACGCTGGATACGCCGGATTTTGTTTCGGCGATCAAGTATCTCTTTAAGCTGCGAAAGAACATTGGCGTCGTCGATGACATCGATCATCTCGGAAACCGGCGCGTTCGCGCGGTGGGCGAGCTGCTCGAAAATCAGTTTCGCATCGGCCTCGTCCGTATGGAACGCGCCATCAAGGAAAAGATGAGCGTGTACCAGGAAATGTCCACGGCCATGCCGCACGACTTGGTGAATGCCAAGCCGGTGATGGCCGCAATTCGCGAGTTTTTCGGCTCCTCGCAGCTCAGTCAGTTCATGGATCAAACCAATCCGCTTAGCGAAATCACGCACAAGCGGCGTCTCTCCGCTCTTGGACCGGGCGGGCTCTCTCGCGAGCGCGCGGGATTCGAGGTCCGCGACGTGCACCCGACGCACTATGGCCGCATCTGCCCGATTGAAACACCAGAAGGCCCGAACATCGGGCTCATCAGCTCGTTGAGCTGTTTTGCGCGCATCAATGATTACGGTTTCATTGAGTCGCCCTACCGCAAGGTCAAGGGCGGACGGATCATCGACTATGTGCAGATCGTCAATGCCGGCGACAGCGAATTCAAGGCCGGAGAAATTGTCGAGAGGGACAAAGTCGAGGAACTCAACGAAGAGCTGAAGCGCCGTAAGGCGGTGTATGAGCCGTACTGCTTCTATCTTTCTGCTTGGGAGGAAGACAAATACGTCGTGGCACAGGCCAACGTTTCGCTCGACGACCGCCTGAAGATCACCACGGAGCTGGTCAACTGCCGGCAGGCAGGCAACTTCGTGTTGAAGAGCCGCGAAGAAGTGGACTACGTGGACGTTTCGCCGAAGCAGCTCGTCTCCGTGGCCGCCAGCTTGATTCCATTCCTAGAGAACGATGATGCTAACCGTGCGCTCATGGGCTCTAACATGCAGCGCCAGGCCGTGCCGTTGATTCGCGGCGAAGCGCCGCTGGTCGGCACGGGGATGGAGCGTGTTACCGCGCGCGATTCCGGCGCGGTTGTGTTGTGCAAGCGCGAGGGTATCGTCGATCAGGTGGACTCCGAGCGCATTATCGTGCGTGTCGAGTCCGATCACTCGGGAGTCCTAAGCCGTGAAGTGGGTGCGGACATTTACCAGCTCACTAAATTTAAGCGTTCGAATCAGAACACCTGCATTAACCAAAAGCCGCTCGTTCGCGTGGGCGACCGCGTGAAGAAAGACCAAGTTCTCGCTGATGGCCCATGCACGGACCGCGGAGAGCTCGCTCTGGGACGCAACGTCCTTGTAGCCTTCCTCCCCTGGAGGGGCTACAACTTTGAGGACGCCATCCTGGTCAGTGAAAAGCTGGTGAAGGACGATTACTACACCTCGATTCACATCGAGGAGTACGAAATCGAAGCGCGCGACACCAAGTTGGGACCCGAGGAAGTCACCCGCGACATTCCCAACATCGGCGAATCGTTCCTTCGTAACCTCGACGAAAGCGGCGTCATCCGCATCGGTGCGGTCATCAAACCGGGCGACATCTTGGTGGGCAAGGTCACCCCAAAGGGTGAAACCACGCTCACGCCGGAAGAGAAACTCCTGCGCGCCATTTTCGGTGAAAAGGCCGGCGACGTGCGCGACGCTTCGCTGTACTGCCCGCCGGGCATCGAAGGCACCATCGTGGACGTCAAGATCTTCACCCGCAAGGGCGGAGAAAAGGACGAGCGCCACAAGGCCATTGAAGCCACACAAGTCTTCAAGTTGGAGAAGAACCTCGCTGACGAAATCCGCATCCTGACGGATGAGCGCCTCAAGCGCCTCACGGGTCTGCTCGGCGGGAAGGTTTTGCAAGCCGACCTGCACGATGAAAAGACCAACAAGCGCCTTTTGAACAAGGGCACTGAGCTCACGCGCGAGATCATCGAAAAAATCTCCACGCGCAACCTCAAACGCCTGAAGCTCAACGAAAAGGATCCGCTGCTCATCGAGAAGATTGAAGAGGTCGAGGAGATGACCTCGCGCCAGATCGACGTGCTCCGCAAAATCACCGAGGAGCGCAAGGAGAAACTCAAGAAGGGCGATGAATTGCCTCCAGGGGTGATCAAGCTGGTCAAGGTCTACATCGCCATGAAGCGCAAGCTCTCCATCGGCGACAAGATGGCCGGACGCCACGGTAACAAGGGCGTGATTGCCCGGATCGTTCCGCAGGAAGACATGCCGTATCTGCCCGATGGCACCCCCGTGGAGATCGTTCTCAATCCGCTCGGGGTTCCCTCGCGTATGAACGTCGGGCAAATCCTCGAGACGCACCTCGGGTGGGCCTCCAAGGAACTCGGCAACAGCTTAAAACGCCTGCTGAGCAAAGAAGTAAAAGCCGAGGCTTTGCGCCGCTGGTTCAAGGAAGTCTTCGGGGAAACCGCCATCTGGAAATGGCTCGCGAAGCTCGAAGATGACGACTTGATTGAATACGCGGAAGGCTTCCGGGATGGCATTCCCTTTGCCACGCCAGTGTTCGATGGTGCGCGCGAACCAGAAATCCGCCACCTGCTGGAAGTGGCGGGGTTACCCCATGCGGGCAAGATCAGCCTCTTCGACGGCATGACCGGTGACCAGTTCGATCAACCGGTGACCGTCGGCAATATCTACATGCTCAAGCTCTCGCATCTTGTGGACGATAAGATTCACGCCCGTTCCATTGGCCCGTACTCCCTGATTACCCAACAGCCGCTCGGCGGCAAGGCCCAGTTCGGCGGCCAGCGCTTTGGCGAGATGGAAGTTTGGGCGCTCGAAGCCTACGGGGCGGCACACATCCTGCAAGAGCTGCTCACGGCGAAGTCCGACGACGTTTATGGTCGCGCGAAGATTTACGAGGCCATCGTCAAGGGCGAGCCGGGCATTGAGCCGGGCGTGCCGGAGTCTTTCAACGTGCTTGTACGCGAATTGCAGTCGCTCTGTTTGGACGTCGAGTTGATGAAGCGGCAGAAGCCACCGGTGGAAAAAGCCGCGGACTAGAAACTTTAGCCAGCAGGTACGCTGCATGCTGCGTACCTGCTCAGCAACGACCGAATGATTTGAAGTATCTCGTAGTTGGGCTTCAGCCGGGCCAGAGCAGCATGGGCCCGCAGCCCCGGTGAAAGCTGGGGAGGGAGGAAACCACCTTGTATCGCAGCAGCCCTTATGATCGCGCCAGCTTGATCGCTGATTTCGATTCGATCCGCATCAGCCTGGCGAGTCCGGAAAAAATTCGCTCCTGGTCGCATGGCGAAGTGACCAAGCCGGAGACCATCAACTACCGCACCTTCAAACCCGAACGCGACGGCTTGTTCTGCGCCAAGATTTTTGGTCCCGTCACCGATTGGGAGTGCCTGTGCGGGAAGTACAAGCGGATGAAGCACCGTGGCGTTATTTGCGACAAGTGCGGCGTCGAAGTCACGCTCAGCAAAGTCCGCCGCGAGCGCCTTGGCCATATCGAATTGGCTTCCCCTTGTTCGCACGTGTGGTTTTTCAAAGGCTTGCCGAGCCGCATCGGCTATCTGCTGGATATTTCCATGCGCGATCTCGAGCGCATCCTTTATTTTGAAGCGTTCGTCGTCGTGGATCCCGGCGAAGTCGCTGTCCTTCGTGAGCGCGAAGTTCTGCCCGAGGAGAAGTACCGCGAGCTGCAGAAGGAATATCCCGGCCAGTTCACCGCCAAAATGGGCGCGGAAGCCATCAAGGAACTGCTCCGCGGCGTCGAAGTGGACAAACTCGCCGACGAACTGCGGGATAAAATGAAGGCGGACCCGTCGCTTCAGAAACGCATCAAGTATGCCAAGCGCCTGAAGGTGCTCGAAGCCTTCCGCAAGAGTGGCAACAAGCCGGAGTGGATGATTCTCGACGTGATCCCGGTGCTGCCGCCTGAACTACGGCCGCTCGTGCCCCTGGACGGCGGGCGATTTGCAACTTCTGATCTCAACGACCTCTATCGCCGCGTCATCAACCGCAACAACCGCTTGAAAAAGCTCATGGAGCTGCATGCCCCGGACGTTATCGTGCGCAACGAAAAGCGCATGCTGCAGGAAGCGGTTGACGCTCTCTTTGATAACGGCCGCCGCGGCCGCGTGCTTCGCGGCACGAACAACCGCCCCCTCAAGTCCCTCAGCGACACGCTCAAGGGCAAGCAGGGCCGTTTCCGCCAAAACCTTCTTGGCAAGCGCGTGGACTACTCGGGCCGCTCAGTCATCGTCGTCGGCCCGGAGTTGAAACTCAACCAGTGCGGTCTGCCGAAGAAAATGGCCCTCGAACTTTTCAAGCCGTTCATCTATCACAAGCTCGAAGCCCAGGGACACTGCACCACCATCAAGCAAGCCAAGGAAATGGTGGAGCAACAGGAATCCGTGGTGTGGGACATCCTGGAAGACGTCATTCGGGAGCATCCGGTGCTGCTGAACCGCGCTCCGACTCTGCACCGCCTCGGCATCCAGGCGTTCGAACCAACGCTCGTCGAAGGCAAGGCCATCCGCATTCATCCGCTGGTCTGCACGGCGTTCAACGCAGACTTCGACGGTGACCAGATGGCCGTGCACATTCCGCTTTCTCCGGAATCGCAGGTGGAAGCGTCCGTGCTCATGCTCAGCTCGCGCAACATTCTCTCGCCCGCGCACGGCTTGCCTCTTGCCGTTCCGTCGCAAGACATGGTTCTGGGCATCTATTACCTGACCAAAAATAAGCCTGGCGCCAAGGGCGAAGGTCGCGTCTTCGGTTCCACCGAGGATGTTATTCTCGCGCTGGAAGCCGGCGAAGTTGAGCTACTCACGCCAATTCGCTTGCGCTATACCGGTGAAGTGATTGACCTCACCACGGCCTATGACAACCAGGACGTGACGCACACCGAACCGGTGAAGATGGAGCGCCAGTTCATCCAGACGACCGTCGGCCGCGTCATCTTCAATTCGCACCTGCCGGAGAAATTCCCGTTTGTGAACGGACTTTTGAAGAAAAAGGGTGTCCAGCAGCTCGTCTATTACGCCTACCTGCGTTTCGGGCTCACAGACACGGTCGTCCTGCTTGATCATCTGAAGGAGCTAGGCTTCACTTATGCCACCAAATCTGGCATCTCCATCGGGATCGATGACATGTTTATCCCCAGCGACAAGTACAAGCTCGTGGAGAATGCCGAAAAGGAAGGCGTCAAGGTCCAGCAGCAGTACCTCGATGGTGCCATCACCAACGGCGAGCGCTACAACAAGGTCATTGCTATCTGGGGCGACGTCACCGAAAAAGTCGCCGACGAAATGTTCAAAGCCCTCGAAGGACAGGACAAAGAGGGCAACATCAACCCTGTCTACGTCATGGCGGACTCCGGAGCCCGCGGTTCCAAACAACAAATCCGCCAGCTCTCGGGCATGCGCGGCCTGATGGCTAAGCCCTCCGGCGAGGTCATCGAAACGCCCATTACTTCAAACTTCCGCGAAGGTCTCACGGTACTCGAGTATTTCATCTCGACCCACGGTGCGCGTAAGGGCCTGGCCGATACCGCGCTGAAGACCGCCGACTCCGGCTACCTGACTCGCCGCCTGGTGGACGTCGCGCAGGACGTGATCATCAACGAATACGACTGTGGCACCTCCGACGGTATCTATGTCGAGCCCATCATCGAGGCAGGCGTAGAAGTCGAGCCGCTTCGGGATCGCGTCGTGGGCCGGGTCTCCCTCGACAAGATCAAGGACTTTGAGGGCAACGTCATCGTCGATGTGAACCAGGAAATCAACGAGGAGCTCGCCAACGCCATTCAGGCGGCGGGTATCGACCGCGTGCGCATCCGCTCCGTGCTTACTTGCGAATCGCGGCGTGGCGTCTGTGCGCTGTGTTACGGCCGCAACCTCGCCACCGGCCGTATGGTCGAGCTCGGCGAAGCCGTCGGCGTCATTGCCGCTCAATCCATCGGCGAACCCGGCACGCAGCTCACCATGCGCACGTTCCACATCGGAGGAACGGCTACGCGCGTCTCCGAGCGCTCCACGCTCGAAGCACGCAACAACGGCGTGGTGAAATTCATCGACCTAAAACATGTCGAAGGTCGTGGAGGCACGCTCATCGCCATGAACCGGTCGGGCCTCATCGCCATTGTCGATGAAAAGAGCCGCGAGAAGGAACGCTACCACGTCGTTTACGGTGCGCGCCTCCGTGTTCAGGACGGCGAACACGTTACTCACGGACAGATCCTTGCCGAATGGGATCCCTTCACCTTCTCGATTCTGACCGAGACGGCCGGTTCCGTGAAATTTGACGACCTGCGGCCCGGCCTTACCATCGAAGAGCAGGTGGACGACGTCACCGGTCTCTCGCAACTCGTGGTCACGCTGCCGCCGGGCGATGAAAAGCATCAGCCGGCGATCTTGATCCGCGAGTCTTCCGGCAAGGTCCGCAAAAAGTACCTCATGCCTTCCCGCGCCCACTTGATGGTCCAGGATGGCGACGAAGTGCAGGCTGGCGACGTGCTCGCGAAGATTCCGCGCGAGACAACCAAGACCAAGGACATTACCGGCGGTCTCCCGAGGGTTGTCGAACTCTTCGAAACCCGCAAGCCCAAGGATCCCGCGGTCATCAGCGAAATCGATGGCGCGGTCCGCTACGGCGAGATCGCCAAAGGCATGCGCAAGATCCATGTCGAGAGCGAGGATGGCAAGACCACCAAGGAATACGCCATCCCCCGCGGCGTGCACATCAACGTCCAGGAGGGCGACCACGTCAAGGCCGGCGAGGCCCTCATCGATGGCCCGCTGAACCTCCACGACTTGCTCGCCGTTCTTGGTGAGAAGTTCACCCAAGCCTATCTCGTCAACGCCATTCAGGAGGTCTATCGGCTCCAGGGCGTGAACATCAACGACAAGCACATCGAGACGATATCGCGGCAGATGATGCGCTGGGTCAAGGTCGAGGACGTTGGTGACACGCAGTTCCTCTTGGAAGAGCAGGTGGACAAGTTCCGCTTCCGTGAGGAAAACGATCGGATCATCGCCGATGGTGGCCGCCCGGCTACGGGCCGTCCGCTACTCCTTGGCATCACTAAGGCGTCGCTGTCAACCGATTCGTTCATCTCGGCTGCCAGCTTCCAGGAAACCACCCGCGTCCTTACCGAAGCTGCCGTTGCCGGCAAGGTGGACTATCTCCGCGGCCTCAAGGAAAACGTTATTATGGGCCGCCTCATCCCCGCCGGCACCGGGCTCGAGCATTACCGCAGCATTCAGTTGCTGACGGAGATGCCCGCTCCCGCTCCGGTCGAGGAGATTCCGGAAGCCGCCGAGCTCACCGCCGAAGAAGCGGCCGCGCTCGACTTCCTCCAGAAGGACAGCGAAGCCGACGCTGCCACGGAAGGCTAGGATCCTCCCTTTGCGGGCCGCGAGGTTCTCCCGCGGCAAAGTTCAGCGGCGTCCGACCCAGTCGGGCGCCGCTTCCGTTTTAGGGGCCAGCAGAGGTGTCTCACAGGAACCCCTAATTGCGAGCTGCATTGCCGAACCCTCGTTGAGATTCTTACAATGAAGAGTACTCGAATCATTGACGGATGCTCCTGATTCCAAGGGACCCGCCGTCTCTTATAATGGCCGACAAAAACCAAATCGCTAAGCGCCACGGTGGCCGCCCACCGTCCGGAGAGAGCCGCCGTTCCGCCATTACATCGAGCTTCCAACGGTTCGAAAGGCGGCAGAACGAGCTTTGGCGGCTCACGTTTCTAGTTCTCTTTTTGCTGGTCCTGGCCTACGCGTGGACTTCTTGGAGTTCGATTCGCTCTTTGGCTCACCGTTTTGAGGCCTTGCCGATTGGTCTCGTAGTGTTGGTGGCGCTCTTTGCCGCTTACATGTGGAAAAAAATCCGAGAGATTTCCGAGCTCCGGGGGCTCTTACGCGGTCTCGAAGAGCGCGATACGCAGCCGCCCAGCGACAAGCAAATGGATCAGCTCTTTGAAATGATCTCCCGATCCCAGCAGGGTTATCGCGATTTGATCGACTCTTTCGATGACCTCTTGCTAGCCGTGACTCTGGATGGGAACATCCGCGCCGTCAACCGCAGCTTTTCCGATCTCGTTGAAACTCCCTTTCAGCAGTTAATCGGCAGGCCCCTCGGCGAGTTTGCTCAGGAAGGCAGCGGGCAAGAACAGGAACTCCTGAAACGTGCCTTGCCGCGCTTCATGGAACGCCGTCATTGGACCGGGGTTGTCCAGGTGCGCCTGAAAAATCAAGCGTCTCCGTTTTATTTTGATTGTGTCGCGCATGCCATGATGCGCGATGACAAAATCCAGGGTATTACGGTTCTTGCGCGCGACGTTTCCGCCCTGCGAAGAAATGAAACCCGCTTTACCGAGCTTTTCGAAACGCTCCAGGAGGGCATCTATATCACCACGCCCGATGGCACGATTTTGGACGCCAATCCCGCTCTGGTGCGCATGTTGGGCTACGACTCGAAGGAAGAATTGCTCCAGAGAACCGTACCCGAGATCCTCGTGGATCGGACCGAGCGCAAGGCCCTCGTGGAACAGATCGCGGGAAACCCAATGATTCGGGGACGGGAAATCACCCTCGTCCGCAAGGACGGCACCTCCATCGTATGTTTGAACACTGCAGCCGCCGTCCGTGACAACAGCGGACAGGTCGTGCGCTACCAGGGCGCAGTCATGGATATCACCGAGCGGCGTGAGATGGAGCGCCGCCTCCACCAGCAGCAGGAATTTGCCCATCGCCTCGTCGACAGTTTCCCCGATCTCATCCTCGTCCTCGACACCGCGTCCCACTACACCTTTGTCAGCCCTCGTTGCGAGGAAGTGCTCGGATATACGATTGAGGAAGCGCAAAGCATGGAATTTGGCGGGCGCACCCATCCGGAAGATTCTCCCGCCATCACGGCACTCTACGCAGATATCCTCGCTGGCAAGCAGACCTTTGCTTCGCTGGAAGTGCGCGTCCGCCATAAGCTCGGGGATTGGCGCCGTATCCGTTTCAATTTCAGTCCGCTCTCCGACGAAAAAGGTAATATTGAGGGTGTGGTGCTTTCCGGTCGCGACGTCACCGATCTCAAGCGTCTCGAGGAACAGCTCATCCAGGCCGAAAAACTCGCCGCCATGGGACAGATGCTTGCTGGTGTGGCGCACGAGTTGAATAATCCTCTCACTGCCATCCTCGGGGTCACAGAACTTCTTCGTGAGCGAGTCGCATCCGACGAGTCCTCGAAACGCCAGCTGGAGCTCACCCATCGGCAGGCGCGCCGTGCCGCACGTATCGTCCAGAATCTTCTTGAGTTTTCACGTCCGGCTTCGCCTCAGAAGAAGCTCCTGGACATCAACAATCTCATCGACCGCACCCTTCAGTTGCACGAACATTCGCTCCGCCGCAACAACATCGAAGTGGATTTCCTCCCGCAACCCGAGCTTCCGGGCATCGTGGGCGACGCGAATCAACTCATCCAGGTTTTCCTCAATCTGGTCACCAACGCAGAGCAAGCCATCCGCGAGGTTCGCGACGCCGGCCGTCTCCAGATTCGCCTCGCTCGAATCGGCAATCGCCTGAGCATTACCTTTCAGGATGATGGAGTTGGCATCCGCCCGGAAGCGCTTCCGCGCATCTTCGATCCCTTTTACACCACCAAGCGCCCCGGCGGCGGCACGGGGCTCGGGCTCAGCATTTGCATGTCTATCATTCGCGAGCATGGCGGCATCATCGAGGCAGAAGCCCTCCCCGCCGGCGGGTCCGCGTTCACAGTCTACTTTCCTGCAGCCAGCGCGCAGCAGCCGCAAGCGTTTCCTGCGCCTTCGGAAACGGGAGGCGTCACCGATCCGTCCGCAGCCGAAATCCTCAATGGTCGTGCCGTGCTCGTACTCGATGATGAGGAGAGCCTGCGAATGCTGCTCAAGGAAGGCCTGTCGGCCCAGGGTCTGCGCGTGGATTGCGCCGCGACCCTGGAAGAAGCGCTCACCCATGTTCAGCACTCCACCTACGATATCCTGCTGTGCGACGTGCACCTCTCCTCTGGCGGTTATTTCACAGATGGTCGTGAAGCTGCCGCCCGGATTCTCGACGCTGCAACGGCGCAAAAACCCGTCGTGGTCTACATGACCGGTGATCTGATTGATTCTACGCAGGGAACAACCGCGCGGGTGGAACTCGGCTTCTTGCAGAAGCCTTTTCGCATCGCCGAAGTGCTGGCCCTGTTCAGGGAAGTGCTGCCGGCCGCCCCTGCGGAGACTCACCACACTTAGTAATCTCCACGTTCTGCGGTGCAGGCACAATGCTCTCTGTTGCGTCCCTCGGCGTTGGCTGCTTTGGACCTAATTTGGTTTCTTGGTTCGCGTTGCAGGCTTTGGGCCCGTCGTGGAGTCCATCCCAAAATCCCACACGTAGAGGTTCATTCCATCCGGAAGAATCTCCGCCAGCGCATATTCACCGGGGGGGAGCGGTTCGCTGACTGTGAATCGAAAAACGGTGGGCGCAATTTCCCAGCGTTCCATGGAAATCGTCTTGCGGTTCTCTTCGACCTGCTGTCCAAAGAGGTTCTTGATCGACTCCAACTGCCTTTTATTCCCCTTGACCGTCGCACGAACCAGCTCCACTTCTGGCCCCGATTCCCCCGGCCGGCTGCTCTTCACGATGGGACTGGTCCGATCCGGATCGGGGGGCGCCTCGCGTAGATAAAACTCCACCTGCGCGTTGGTCACGCGAACCTTGGCTCTGCTGCCCGGGATCTCCACGTTTCGTTTGCTCGGTATGATGGGGATGGGCGAGAGCACTTGCTTGAGAAACTGCTTCTTGTCGGTCCTGACCTGCGAACCAGCTTGCTCCAATTGCGTTACGAATTTTCCCTCGATCACGAACATCCCCTCCCCCGGAGGCAAAAAGACGCCGGGGGCTACCTGGAGGCTTGCGTCGACATCCATGACTGTTTCGATTCGCTGCGCTTCTTCCTGGGTGTGGACCTTCTTGGCGAACGCATCCTCTTCAGCCTTTTCCGCCGCTTCCGCCCTTGCCGTTGCATCCCAATCCACCATCGCCGCCGGGATCTCTTCCCAGGTGCCTCGCTCAACGCTGTAATATCGCACCCGCTCCCCCTTGCGCTCATAACTTCTCACCAATTGGAAATTCCCATCTTTCAGCACGAGCTTCTTTCCTCGCGGCAAGGCGTAAGCACCCGCTCGGGGAGACTTATCCCCTGCTTGGGTCGTTGAACTGGATTGCTCATTTGGGGAAGAACCGCAGCTCGAAGGCTGGCTGAAGGTGGTCGCACCCATGCCCATTAGAAACACGCCGCAACACACCACGCCTGACATGCCTGAGAACTTCATCGGCTTTCTCTTAGATGTGCGATGCATGGAAGGCCTGTCGGTTTGCCCCTAAAGCGAGCATACCCCCCGGCTTCCGTCCCCGCAACCGACTGCGGAATGCGTATTAAATACAAATGGCTCCCCAGCCGTGCAGGGGAGCCATCCAAATTCGCTCTATTGCGGAAGTGTTAGTGGGTGCACTTCGGGAACAGGGTCACCAAAACCATCAGGTCCGAAAGGGTGAACAGCCATTGATCCGCATTGATGCCTGCTGCTTCCGCCGCTCGCGCGATGAATCCCAAATGGCGGCTCTTCGCGAAGTTGTGCACATGCTCGACGCAAATTCCCGTCAGGTTGGCAACTTCCGAATCGGTGAATATTTTCTGGCTCGATTTCACGGTAACCATGGCCCGGCTCCTGGTTTCTACTCCCAACATGCTCTACACTTCCTTAGATGCTGTTAGCATCTTATTTGTTCCGGTAATTCCCCTGCAATAGTCGTTCCGTTCTGCCGTTCAGGAACTTTCTGGCTAGTACTGCCCCTCTAACACGTTGCAAAACCGGCCTTTTTCCACACTTTTTCAACTACAACCGGACTGGTACGAAGGGAAAGCAAAGAGAAAGGAAGCGACAATCCGTGTCTACTTTTCTAAAGTTGTTACGCTTTTCGGTAGGGCTCCGGCAATCTCCCTCATCTGCTTGCTGTGCCGCACTTCGTGCGAAGCAATCATCTGGAACCATTCGTACGCGTTTAACGTCCCAAGAAATGGATGAGCCATGTGGTAGTTGCTTAAGTCTTTCCCTCTAGTCTCCTCGATGAACGCCAAGGTTCGCTCCCGGACCGTTCGGAGTTGCCCTAGCATCGCTTCCTTCTCGCCAATCAGGTCCGGGTCGAGAGGAATGGGCGATTTGCGCCGGATTACCCGCGATTCCACCAGCGCCATGGGAATGTGAAATCGCTTCAAGAAAGGCCGTGGTTTCGGAGGGCCCTGCAACAGCCTGTCTGCGCCTTTAATCACGGCCTGCTCCACCATGATCAGGTGGCACACCAATTCACCGGCTGACCAGCAGTCCTCGCCGGTCTCCTTTTCCAGTGATCCGCTGGCACCGCTTCCGCCGCGCTCAGGAATTCCTTCTCCGCGCGGGCCAGATTTTCGGTGATGGATTTAGGTGAGGGCACCGTCAGAATGAATTGCGCGCAAGAATTAGACTTCCGCACCGCCCGCTTGCTCGAACGCGTGGGCCAGTTGCAGAACCCGTGCCTCGCCAAAAGCTGGCCCGAAGATTTGCAGGCCCACGGGCAGCTTTCCGCCAATCTTTCCGCACGGCACGGAGATTCCTGGCACTCCCGCCAGTGATCCCGTAACTGTATATATATCAGCAAGATACATCTGAAGCGGATCGCTCGTGCGCTCTCCCAGCTTGAACGGCGGAACCGGCGAAGTTGGCGTCAAGATCGCGTCCACCTTGGTGAACGCATCGCGGAAATCCTGCGCGATCAGCGCGCGCACTTTCTGCCCCTTCAAATAATAGGCATCGTAGTAGCCTGCCGACAGCACGTAGGTGCCGAGCACGATCCTGCGCTTCACCTCCGGCCCGAAGCCCTTTCCTCGCGTCTTGCGGTACATCGCCAGCAGGGAATCGTCTTCCACGCGCAATCCGTAGCGCACGCCGTCGTATCTCGCCAGATTGGAACTCGCTTCCGCCGTCGCGATGATGTAGTAAGCCGCGATTGCGTAATCCGTGTGCGGCATGCGAATGTCCACCAGCTCGCAGCCTAGCTTTTTGAAGAGCGCGATGCCCGCCTCGATCTTTTGCCGGACATCGGCATCCATCCCCTCACCGAAATAATCTTTCGGGATTCCCACTCGTAACCTTTTCAAAGGCTTCGCAAGCTCCGCGAGGTAATCTGGCACCGGGGCCGTCGTCGAAGTCGAGTCGTTCGCGTCCCGCCCCGCAATCGTCCGTAGAATGGCCGCGACATCCTTCACTTGGGTTGCAAACGGCCCGATTCGGTCCAGCGAGGACGCAAACGCGATCAATCCATACCGCGAAACCCGCCCATAGCTCCCCATCATCGCCGGAATTCCGCAAAACGACCCGGGCTGCCGAATCGAGCCTCCCGTATCGGTTCCGAGAGACGCCACCGCTAGCCCCGCCGCTACCACCGCCGCCGATCCGCCGCTCGACCCGCCCGGCACCCGGTCCGGCGCCAGCGGATTCTTCACCGGCCCGTACGCGGAGTTCTCATTCGAGCTGCCCATCGCGAACTCGTCGCAGTTCGTTTTCCCCAGAATGACTGCGCCCGCCGCTTCTAGCCGTTCGACCGCCGTCGCGTCATACGGCGGGGTGTAGTTTTCCAGAATCTTCGACCCGCAAGTGGTCTTCGTTCCGCGGGTACTGATCACGTCCTTGATGGCCACCGGCACGCCTGCCAGCGGCGGGAGCGGGCTCCCGGCCGCCACCAGCGCGTCAATTCTGTCCGCTTGTCTTCGGGCCCGCTCGGGCGTCAGGGCCAGGAAAGCATTCAGCTCCGGATTCCTCGCCTCGATGCGCTTATAGAAATCCGCCGCCAGTTCGCGCGCCGAAATCTTCTTCGCCGCCAGCGCCTCCCTCACCGCGTCAATGGTCCAGTTCGTCGCCATTTCCCGCCTGCTTGGCACCTCTGTTCCCTTACTTCGTTTACTTCCTCTACTTCCTTTACCTCATCTTTCAATCACTTTCGGCACCCGAAAATACGGCGGCTCCGGATCCGGCGCATGCGCCAAAACGTCCTCCGCTACCGCGCACGGCACCACCAAGTCCTCGCGCAGCGTGGCATCCGCTTGCTGGTCCGTCGTCAAAACCTGTGCCATCGGCTCGACCTTAGCCGTGTCCAGCTCGTTCAACTTCCCGATGTATTCAAGAATCTCGTCAATTTGCGCGCGGTAAGTCTCCAGCTCGGCCTCGCTCAAGTCCAGATAGGCCAGCTCCGCCACTCGCAGCACATCTTCTCTGCTGATTTTCATCGCTTCTCCTCGAACTCAACGGGCTTTACTTGTACGCCGTTCATTAGGGTCATGTTGAAAAAGAATAGGCTGGTGATCTTGTCGTCCTTTGCGATCCAGCGAACGTCCCAATCTTTATTCCAGGAAATCCGATCCGCGCCGTTCTGCTGTTTGTAGCCGTTTTTCGCGCAGATCGCGAGCAGCTTCTTGGTTGCGTCGCCTAAATGAATTCCCCCGATAGAACCTACAAAAGACTTCCACAAGTTATCTTGGCTTATCCAGAGTGTGATCGGCACGGCCGAGGGGGATACTTGGCCGCCGTTGGGTGCAAGGAAAAAAGCGCGAACAGTGCAGAGATCACCGCCGCAGGCCCAGCCGATCGCAACGGATTTCGAGTTCTTCGGACGAGCCGAGATTTCATGCGGTGGTCGCTGCAAAACCTCATTTAACTTCTTGAGGGTCACGTCCGCTGGATCGATGTTGATATCTCCGAGGGTCGCCAGAGAACTGCTCTCTGCAATAAACTGATGCAATTCATTTAGCGCTTGCTTTCCCTCCTGTACCTGACGCCTGTAGTTCCTGTACCACGGGTAGAGGAAAAAGGCACCAGCCGCGCCCAATAAACCAAGGACAAGGACTCCACTGTTCTTCCTCACTTGATTACTCCGGGATGCCCTTGATCAGCGCGCTGCCTGCACCACATTCGCAGACTTGCGGGGGTATTTCTTCGCGATGTAATTGTCCACGAGCGCCTGAAAAGCAGCAGCCAGTTCGTCGTACGTGCCTTCCAGCGTGACGTCCTTCTTCCCGTCGATGTACACCGGGCAGCGCGGCGCCTCGCCCGTGCCTGGCAGGCTGATACCAATGTTGGCGGCCTTCGATTCGCCCGGACCGTTTACGATGCAGCCCATCACCGCCAGCGTCATGCTTTCCACGCCTTCATACTGCGTCTTCCAGATCGGCATCATGTCCCGGATATAGCCCTGAATGGCCTCCGCCAATTCCTGAAACGTCGTGCTTGTCGTGCGCCCGCACCCCGGACACGCCGTCACGCTCGGCGAAAACGAGCGCAGCCCCAGTGCTTGTAACAATTCGCACGCGGCGTACACTTCTTCGCGGCGATCTCCACCAGGCCGCGGCGTCAGCGAAATGCGAATCGTGTCCCCAATTCCTTCGTACAGCAGAATCCCCAGCGACGCCGCCGACCAAATCTGCCCCTTCATTCCCATGCCCGCTTCCGTTAAACCGAGGTGTAGCGGCTGCTCGGTCTTCGCGGAGAGATCGCGGTATACCGTGATGAGATCGCGCGGCCGCGAAGTCTTGCACGAAATGATGATCTGCTCATGCTGCAAGCCGCACTCCAGCGCCAGCTCCATGGATTCCAGCGCGGAGATCACCATACAATCGTTGATGATCTCTTCGGAGCTTTTGCCGAGATCCTTGTCCGTATTCTCCTGCATCTTGCGCATGACCAGCTCTTGATTCAGCGAGCCGCCATTCACGCCGATGCGAACGGGTTTGCCATTGTCGCGCGCCACTTTGCAAATCGTGGAAAACTGTTCGTCGCGGCGCTGGCCCGCCCCGACATTTCCGGGATTGATGCGGTATTTGTCCAGCGCCTTCGCGCACTCCGGATACTTCGTCAACAGAACGTGTCCGTTGTAATGAAAGTCGCCGATGATCGGTGCGCGGCACCCGGCATCCAGCATCCTTTTCTTGATTTCCGGCACCGCCGCCGCCGCTTCCGGCACGTTCACCGTCCAGCGCACAATCTCCGATCCAGCCTCAGCGAGCTCCACCGTCTGCCGGAACGTGCCCTCAACATCGGCCGTGTCCGTATTCGTCATCGACTGCACGACAATCGGCGCGCCCCCGCCCACGCGCACGTGTCCCACCTTCACGCCATACGTCTTCCGGCGCGCATGCCGGCTCGCCACCGCGTCAAATCCTTCAATCTGCGTGATCATTATTCTTCTATTCTAGCCTGAGCGGCTGGCGCTGCGGAAGCGGGTGTTCCGGGGCCAGGGCGCGTCGCGTGTGTGGTGCTCCCTTAGCCCGTAGCAGGGCGCCGCTTGTCTTTACGGTTTGGCATCCGGATACTCCAAGCGGTACAGCGGCTCAAGCCCCGTCCGTTTCAGCAGCTCTACGACCTCAACGGGGGAAAGTCTGCGGCCAGGCCGTTCGTCTGCATTGGCGAACTGATAGGCAACCACGGCCATCACCGCCGTATGAATCCCCAGCATGCTCGGATCGATTCTTTCAAATGTATCCACGATGGTGTGGTGACGCACGTCGTAGTCGCCGCGTTCGACCCGCAAGGAGTACGCCGGCACACCAACCACCATGAAGGATTCGTGATCCGAATCAAAGTCGGCGTCCATGAAAACTCCGTCCGCGCCGAACGGTGCCAGCGGCTTTAGCAATTTCTTCGTTGCCGCTTCGAGGTCCTGGCGGCCGTTGAGTTGCAGGCCGAGCGGCGCCTGCGCGCCTGCGTCGGTGTTGATCACCGCCCGGATCTTGTCCAGCTCGCCCTTATGGTGTTCCACGTAGGCCCGCGATCCGTTGGCCAGTTGCTCTTCCCCTGAAAAAAACACAAATCGAATGGTGTGCTTGGGTCGAATCTTTAGCGCCTTCAGAATGCGCGCTGCTTCCAGCACCGTGGCCACGCCTGCGCCATTGTCGTTTGCACCCTGCGCCGGGTCCCATGAATCGAAGTGTGCTGTCAAGAGCACCATCTCCGTGGCATCGGCCCCTTCGATGTCCGCGATGACGTTACGTTCTCTTCCCGGGTCGGCCCCAAAAGAGTTCTGCACCTCGAGCAGCACTCTCACCGGGCCTTTGGCAAGCAGTCGTCGAAGTAGGGCCGCATCTTCACTCGCAATGGAGAGGATGGGCAGGGGACCGCGCGGATAGAACCCGAACGCGGAGGTGTATACCATGCGGTCCGGTTTGTCGGAAACGATAAACATGGCCGCGGCACCTGCTTGTTCCAGTTGCCTGGCAATCATTACGCGTGTTCCGGCGTACGTGGACGAAACACCGCTACTTCGGAGGTCGACGATGACTGCTGCGCCACGCACTTGTTCCGGCTTGGGAACGTGACCTTCGCCGGGTGCTCCGAAATCGGCAACCGGCACTTCGATCGGGCCAGGTGTACCCGGAACCCATCCATATGAGCCGATGTAGAGCGCGCGCCGCACCGGGCTGATGACTTCGCCCTTTGCCGCCCCGTGCTGCCAAACCGATCCGAGCTCATATTCCTCGAAGTGCGCGTTGTCAAACCCCGCTTCTTTGAGCGTCTTCAGAATGAGTTCGGCGGTTGCACGTGATTCAGGGCTCCCTGTGATCCGCCCTCCGATCGTATCAGTGAGAGTTTCAAGGAAGGCCGACGCGCCGCCCCGCGTCATGGAGTAACCCACCATCCGAGCGATCTCCTCATCAGCTTTTTGTTCTGGTCTTACGGGAGCCGACTGGGCCAGGGTCATCCCCGCGCTAAGCAGGAACACACTCGTCGTGGTGAAAAAATGCCGCATGTCGCCCTCCTGGTAGGTTAGCAAGATGCGCCAGCTTTCATGACGTGCAACCTATCACGTTGGCGAATTCTTCACAAAGCGCCGTGAAAGCCCAGCGCCGCAAGAGCCCGATCCACGGCAGGGAATTCTTACAAGCTGCCGCGCAGGCCAAGGGCGTCGGCGTGCTCGCGCATCGCCGCGATGCAGAAGGCAATATGTTCTTCAAGGGGGATGCCGAGCTCTTCCGCGCCTTTGCGCACGTCTTCGCGGGAGACGCCTTTGGCAAACAGTTTGTCTTTCATGCGGCGCTTCACCGAATCCACCTCGAGATCGAGGATGCTTTTCGACGGGCGCACGTAGGCGCAGGCGGTGAGAAAACCCGCAATCTCGTCGCAGGCGAAAAGCGTGTGTTCCAGCGCGGATTGGCGCGGCACGTTGCAGTAATCCGCGTGCGAAAGAATGGCGCGAACCATTTCTTCCGGGTAGCCCTGCTCGCGCAGAATTTTTGCGCCCTCGGAGGGATGCCCCTGATCGGGCGAGTGCTCGTGATTCGGCCAGCGCTCATAGTCGAAATCGTGGAGCAGCGCGGCGAGCCCCCAGGCCTCCTCGTCGGCGCCGGACTTGCGCGCATAAGCGCGAACGCACGCTTCGACGGCCAGCATGTGCTTGCGCAAGCTCTCCGAAGCGGTGTACTCGCAGAGCAGTTTCCACGCGTCGTCGCGGCTCGGCATGCGGCTCTCCCCCTTTTTGTAGCGGCGCCCTTTCGCGCTTGCTGCGTCCCGGTGCTTTCTACCGGGAAGGGCGCCATCCTCGCTTGTGTAGAAGGCCGGGCGGCATTCATCCCGGCCCGGTCGGGCGCTTCGTTCTCCCAAACGGAGCAATAGTGTAGCGTGGGAGGCCGGAAGGATTGAAGTAGGGAT
>QHYN01000214.1 GCA_003224145.1 Acidobacteriota bacterium | reverse complement strand
ATATATAACCCTTGTAGAATCAATAGTTATAGTAATCCTAGCTACGGTACGAACTACCTAGCATATCTCGGATATTTGCCGCGGACGTCCCCATATTTCTTTCTGCTATGACCAGCAAGCCGGACTGGTCGTTAACGCACAACACCAAGCATTTCATCCAGGCTGTAGCAAAGCGGACGGGCCTGCGCACCACTACTTCCGCAGGATTCTTCCGAATCCTCTCTTCGTTGCTCTGCTAGCCCAACAATAGAATCCTTCAATACAAAACATTCCAAGAGCTGCGGGAAAGGCGAGCGTGCCTGTATGTCCCATCATTTCAGTGGCTTAGCTGCATAGATAAGGATGCTGTCTAATAAGAATAATGTACTTTACATCTAGTCGCTCATGCTGTACTCTTGGGTTCTTTCTGTCGGAGGTCCTTGACGATGCATTCTAAGTCCAGCGCTCTCGATAAGAAACAACTGAGCCCTCTTCTCGAATTCTATCTTTGCGCCCTGGCTTTCACGGGCGCATTTATTCTCAGGGAGTATTCGACATCGCCCTGGCGAGAAATACTGCGCGTCGCAATGATCGCCATCGCTGGTTTTGCTGTGTGGGCTTTGCTTCGCTTTCTTAGAGTGGCCGACGAACGCCAACGGCGAATCAATTTCCGAGCTTTGCGCTTCGCCTTTGTTGTTGGTCTAGTGCTTTCCCTCTTTGGAGGCTTTGTGCAAGGGTTTGGCGTTCTTCATGTCTCCTGGATTGGTGTCCTCGGGCTTCAGCTCATCCCGTGGAGTTTCGGTTTGATTCTCTATTCTTGGCGGCATCAATGAAAACACGACTTCGCGTTCTGCGCGCCGAGCGGGAATGGTCTCAGGCGGAGTTGGCGACTGCGGTCGGTGTTACTCGTCAGACCATCAACTCGATTGAAACGGGTCGGTATGACCCGAGCCTTCCGTTAGCTATCAAGATCGCGCGGCTTTTCGGTAAGCACGTCGAAGAAGTATTTCTTTATGACGAAAGCGAACTGGCAGCGCCGGCCGCAGACACTGACTATTAGTTGAATCCGAGAATGATGACGTACTGCAGTTCACCCCATATTGTGATTCTTCCCAGACGACGCTCGAAGACTATTCCCGTCCGCCACTTCAGGTGAATCGGAGGGAGTCTTTCAATGTCCCGGACCTATCACATTTCTGATTTCGGGGCGTTTCTCAGGAAGTGTGGCGACGCAGGGCGTGACCGCGGAGACCAGGAAGAGTCCGCGCGGGATGACAATCGGAGCAGCCGACCGGATCGCGGCACGAATCAAGGATTCAGACAGCCGCAAAATGGACATGACCGCTGGCGAGCAATCTATCGTGTCCGCAACCGCGAATATTCCTTGCGGGAGTCCGAGGTCCAAACGCTCAGCGAGGTAGGCAAGTTTCGTGTAATTCCAGCCGACGACCTCACGCGGCTGGGTTATCGAGGTGACCGCTCGCGGATGGAGAGCGACGTCCAGAATCTTCACCGTCAAGGACTCATCGAGCAGCGGAGCATTGAGGGGCACGAATCTTACTCGAAACAAGTCTTTACCCTCACGAAAGAGGGACACAACCTTCTTTCACGACAAAATCTGATTCCAGATCGAAAGGCGATCTATCACGGGTTCGTCAAGGCTAAGGAAGCCCGCCATGATGCTGACCTTTACCGGCTCTACCACAAAGTCGCCAAAGAAGTTGACCGCGTCGGCGGCAAGGTGCGTGGGGTTGTCCTCCACTACGAACTCAAACGGGAGCTGTACGGGAAGCTTTCTCAGGTCGACCCGAATAAGAAACTGGCCTACGAACGAATCCGGCTCGCAAGCGAATACGACCTCAACGTCGTAAAAGACAAAATTCCTGTGCCGGACCTTCGTATTGAGTATGAGGATGAGTGCAGAGACATCCATCGCCTGGACCTCGAAATCGCTACTCGTGATTACCGGCCTCACGGGCTAGCAGAGAAAGCCAAGGCTGGATTCCATCTGTTCGCCAGGCCACAAGACCATTCCAAATTGCGGCGCGTTCTCGACACTCACGAGATCACTGCGGAGATCTTTGCCCTATGAACGTCGCACGCATGTACACCATCGCTCTGGGCTCGTTCGGCTACACCGAGGACGAGGCTCGTTTCCTTTATCTAGTCGCCGGACACGGTTGCTCTATCGTGTATAAGTGCCGCCGTTCCACCGACTTAGGGGTTTGCTAGGAGAAGCTTGGGGACCATCCGCTCTGCCACTGAACTACGCCCGCTCGTTTCTCTCTCCTGTCGATTATCGTTGTTGCATTCGTCCTTGCGCCTGCGATACACTTGGTGTAACGATTATCGTTATAACGCATCTGACAAAGGGGAAAGGATGGCAACTATGAGCACACTGGCCGTACCGCAAACCGCAACCAGCACCTGGAATCTCGATCCAGTCCATTCCGCAGCGGAATTCAAGGTCACCCTCGACGTCCAGTTTGTGAAAGCCTGAATCATTTGGCGCCCGGCGCGCATCGAAAGTGCTGTGTGCCGCAGAAAGGGGAAAGTTATGTCACTCCGCCCAATCAAGCAGATTATTCAAACGAAGCCCACCATCGAAGGCGCTGGCGTGAAGCTGCAGCGCGCCTTTGGCTTCGGCAAGACGAAGGATTTCGATCCGTTTCTGCTGCTGGATGATTTTCGCAACGACAACCCGGAGGATTACCTGGCCGGATTTCCGTGGCATCCGCACCGAGGGATTGAGACGATCACCTACGTACTCGCCGGCTCTGTCGAGCACGGCGACAGCCTGGGCAACAAGGGCAAGATGACCGCTGGCGACGTGCAGTGGATGACCGCCGGCAGCGGCATCCTGCACCAGGAGATGCCCAAGGGCGATACGCAGGGCCGCATGCACGGGTTCCAACTGTGGGCGAACCTGCCTTCATCGTTGAAGATGACCGACCCGCGGTATCAGGATATTCCGTCGAGCGCGATCCCCGAAGTCGCGGACGATGATGGCACCCGGGTGCGCGTCATCTGTGGCGAATTCTGGGGCAAAAAGGGGCCAGTGGAAGGCGTGGCCGCCGATCCAGAGTACCTCGACATTTCCGTTCCGCCGGGTCAGCGGAAGCGGCTCAAAGTCGAAACTACGCGCAACGCCTTTGCCTACGTGTTCGCGGGGTCCGGCACGTTCCACGACGCCTCGGACCCCCGCGCGGTTCTAACTGAACAAGTCGCGAGACCCGACGCGCCGCCCGTATACGACGTCAGTAACCACTCATTGGTGCTGTTCGACCGCGGTGATGAGTTGACAGTGCAGGCCGGGCCTGAGGGTATTCGGTTCCTGTTGGTGTCTGGAAAGCCGATCGAGGAACCGGTCGCTTGGTATGGCCCGATCGTGATGAACACGCAGGAACAGCTACGCGAAGCAATAGCCGAGCTGCAAAGAGGTGCTTTCATCAAACACCGCTGAATCAGCGCTAAAGTCGAGTAACGCTGTGCTGATCAGCCTGCTGAGAGGATGATCGTTGTTTAGCCCAGTACTCTCTCAGTTGAAGTACTGAGACAATGCCGGGCGTATTGTCGGCCAGCCGGAAGTCATTCGGTTACTTCCGCATCCGCGTCATCCGGGCATGATCAGCAAAATTTTAGGCTTACAATCGTTCCGTGGACCACCATACCGTCGCAATCGTCAGCATTACGGGTACCTGTCTCGATGTGCTGGGCAGTCTCTATCTGGCCTACGACTTATTGGGTGGACAACACGGTCCGTTACGGCTGCTTACCCGCGCGGTAACGTACTCTGTTGTCTTCGGCGTCGGCTACGGCCTTGGCCTTGGTCTTTTCTTTGGCCTGGCTTCCGGTATCGCGACCGGTATCACTCTGTCGATTGAATTCAGTCGAGCAGCCCGTGGGCTGGATCATTACTCTTTACCTTGGGAAGGACTGTTTTCCGCCATCCGGGGGTTCGGTTTCGGGGCCGGACTGTACAGGATTTTGGGCTTCGGATTCGCACTCGCTTTTGCCATTCTCATCACCGTCGGCCAAGTGTTCGCCTACTCTCGCGGTATGCGTCCTGCCATGGACTATGCAGCGTCTCGCCGTCCACGCCTTACGCGTCGTCAGTTTTGGGGAACTGTGATCCGTACGGTCGGCTACATGGTCACCGCCCTGGTCTGCAGCGCCTTCATCCATCACGTGGATCACGCCTGGTCTTTTGCCATTCGCGTAGGGTTGGTGACGGGCATTGTCACCGGCGTCGGAGTGACGGTCAATCCTTACATCGAATACTACGCCGACAATCTCCCGGAGCGACGGCTCGGAGTATTCGGCATTGGCCTCATCCTTTGCGGTTTTACCCTGCAATCCCTTCAATACTGGCTAGCACTCTTTGATGTGCGTTTGACTTAGGCAAGTCAACAACGCGATCGGACGGCGCGGCTTCCGTAGGCATCACAGAAATTTCCCCTTCATCGCGTCTCAAAGGGGTGTAGTGCTCCCCGCTAAAACTGGACAGCCTACCTGGGTAGAATCAGTGGCCTCCGAACAGGAGGCAGCATGGGCAGGAAACGGGTAGAACGAACCGCACACTCGTTAGTGGAACAGCTACCTATTAGTACAGCACCTCGTTCTCACCTTTTTCAGCGATCAGTTTCTGGAAGCGCTCGACGATCTTGTCCCGACGCGCCATCACGCCTTTCACTTCGTCTTTGGTGAGATACCCTTTGGTTTTTTCCGTCAGGTCGTTTGCGTTCAGCGCCTTCAGCTTCTCCAGTAGCTGGCGGTCGCAGCGGACCAGATCCTTGGGGTCTTTTACCTCTTTGAAGGTCCGGAATCCGCGGGAGAAATCGACGCGCCAAAGTTTCCAATCCTCGCCAATCAGGACATTTGTGAGATTGGGATCGGTATCGTAAACCAGGTTGTCAAAGACCCGTATTTTGTACATTTGGTTGTTCCAAGAGTCTTTATCAGGTGGTTCTATTTTCTTGCTCATGCGTTCCACGTCATCCATCTTGACGGGCAACCACCAGCTGAGCGAGCCTGTCTTGCCATCCACCTTGCGTTCGACATACACGGGCATCATGTCATCAAAACCAATCAGCTCCGCCAGGGCATAGGCGGCGAGATTGTACTTGTAAGAATCCACAAAGTTCACTTCGGTGCGGCCGTCCGCAAACTTCATGACGGGTTTGTGCTCATCAACATCTTGGAAGGAGGCATCGTGTGTTATGGTGCCGTCACTCAGCGTAAGTCGAGGAGGGCTGGTGATTCCTTTTTTGCCTCCGTGTTTAGCTACGACCTTCGCTGTCAGAAGGAATTGCCTAATCTGCTCCTTGCTGAGGGGTGGGTCGTCTGTGGCGGTCAACGTGACTGGGAAAAGGGAATAAGCCGCCACGATAACAACTAGTCTTAGCCAAGGTAGCCGGAATCTGTGCATCGAAGTAACCTCCCTTGAACCGTTGCGGCCAACTCTACTCCCACTCAACCGATTCGACAAGCCATAATTGTTTGGCGCGAGGCACGCTAAGGTGTGAAACGGCCACACTGTCGCCACTGTCGCCGGTAACGATTCCGCAGGGGGGGATCGTACACATTTGACTTTACTCTTTTCCATGCTCGGACTATGCTCTCCCGCGTAAACCTACCGTTGGTAACCGTACAACGGCGTTAGTCGTTGCTCAAACATGGAGGATGCTATGAAGCGTTCATTAGTTTTGTCGACCCTCGTACTCGCAGGGGTGGCGATAGCTGGTTACCCAATCTCTGGCCACGGTAGCCAGGAGGAGAAGAAACCAGCAACGAAAGAGGCGAAGGAGGCAAAAGAGACGAAGTGGCAGGGCCATATTGTTCGGATCAATAAAGAAGAATCAACGATAGACCTCCGTGGTGGGCTGAAAAATATGGACAGTGATCAGAAGAAGATCGCCTACGATAGCTCAACCCATTGGACCAAGCTGGGAAAGCCAGCCGAGGAGAGCGAATTCAAGGAAGGCTCATTTATTATCGTGCTCGGCCATGTCGACGACAAAGGCGTGTTGCACGCGAGTCGCATCGATTTGCGACTTCCCCGATAGGTATCGGTAGATATTTCCAAGGAACGGTTGAGGGTTTCGAGGGCTGTCAACGCAAACTAGAAATGGCCGATGTGCCCGGACGCTTGAGCTCAGGCTTTTGCCGGGTTTCCCTGCAGGCGCAATTTAGCAGCCCGTGCGGTTTCCCGCAGCAAAGGGTCGGATTCGTTCAGGCAGCGGTCTAATTGGTCTTCCAAGGATTTTATCCCCAGAGTCCCGATGGCGTATGCCCCGCAGGACTTCAACCACGGATCCTCGCTAGCAACCAGTTCCGCCACGGCTTGTTCCTGGCTTTCGATATTTGTGTGCACTAGCCGTTGCGCCAGCTGGGCGCGTTCTGCCACGGTGATCTTGCTATCCAGCAACGGCACGAGCATGTCCCGCATTTGCGATTTCAGGACGTTGTCGAGGAATTCCAAGGCATTGTCGTGCACAGCGACGCTCGTGGATTGCAGACCGACATAGGCGCTGTGTAAGTCGAGGTGAGGATGCAGGAGGTTCAGCAGACGAAAGATGCGCTCGATTTCCTGTTGCATGGACTCCTTCAGCGCTCGAGCCAGTGGGTCGACGCTGTCTGGTATGGCGCCGATGGTAGCCAAAATCTGGTAGGACCGGTAATGCCCCAGGATCTCCGCGGCCAATACGGTCTCCAGCATCTGAACGTCCAGCTCGATCTGGGGATTCATCCGGCAAAGTTTGTTGAGAGCGGCAATCGTCCGAAAGCGCAGGGTGGTATCACCTTCCAGGAGGTTGTCGAGCAGCACGCTTGCAGCGGATGGAGTTCCGAGAGCCACCAACACGCTAGGAATTTCTCTGCGTGCTTGGATAGGAATGGAGGGATCACAGAGGTGGTCGCGTAACCCCCCTACAATGGAGTCCCCAAAGTTGCCCAGTGCTTGCGCCGCCGCGGGAGCCAGTTTATGGTCCGCGAGTCGGTCCAATAACTCAGGGACCAGCCGGCGCTTGCGTAGTATTCCGACGGAGCGGATGGCCTCGCACACTACCTGAGTGTCGGAATCGGCAAGCAGCTTAGAGAGCAACGGATCGAAACAATCCGGCAACTCGCCAAGCAGCCGAGCGGCTTCCACGCGGTTACGCAGACCTTCTTCTCCTGCCTCGTTAACCATAGAGTCGAGGATGTTCCGCGCGGCTTCCAGGTTCTGAGCCTCGCCGGGCTGTGCCAGAAAGGCGACGACTGCCGACCGGACCGAGAAGTCCGGAAAATCGCCAAGTTGCTCAATGGCCGTCAAAGGATCGACATGCCCATGGTGGCTGAGAAAGAGCAGAGCTTCGGTACGCACACCGAGTTCCGGGTCTCGCAGTAATTGTTGCACCTCCGGAACGGCGGCCTTGTCGCCCGCGGATGAGAGAATGGCGATCGCCTTCTGCCGCACTTCGGGTGCGGAATGACTCAGCAAAGCGCGTATCACCGGATGGGCAGCTCTCTGTTGCTCTACCTCAAATAGGCTCAGTGCATAAAGGATGTCCTTGGGATCGGATGTGGAAAGGTTGGTGGCCAGGAGCTCCGCAGTCGACCGGTCCAGCACTGGCGTGCTGGCATTTTCTACATCGAGGCGATGCTGGCTTATGCTTTCCCTGAGGGTAGCAACGTATTGTCGGCGAGCAACGGAGGCCGCCACCAACCAGCCGCCAACCAGCACGAGCACGACCCAGCTGATTTGACGCGCGGGTAAGTGCAGCCAGGTGGCAAAGATCAAGACGATAAGGCCGGACAGCCCATCGCCCAGGCGCCAGATCACTGTATCGATGAACCATTTGACTTGTAACTTCACGCGGGCGGAAATCGGCAGGTAGAGCAACTCCGCTGTTGATTTGTCAAGCGAATAACGCAGCGTTTGGTCGCCGCCTTTCAGCGCCACTGCGGAAGCCAGCGTGCCAAGAACTAGCAGCCCGGTCGAACCCAGGAACACAATGACAGGAAGTACGAACAGCGCCGTGCCAATGCCAAATCGGCGCAAAAATCTTGCGGTCAACAGCAACTGAAACAGTAGTCCGAGCGTGAATGTATAAAAATTGAAGTTGCCGAAAAAAATGGCCATTACGTCTTTCTTGACCAGGACCTGCTGGCCAATAGCCAGGAATTGCCAGTCTGTTAAGGTAGTCACGAGGGACCCAATGCAGATCACCGCCGCGATGGCCCGCAAATAGGGTGAGGAGAACAGTAGCCGCATGCTTGCGAGCGGGTTCCGTTCGGTTGTGTCGGCGGATCCCCCCGGCGCTTCTTGCGCGTCACCGACCGACGCTCGCCCGCTGCGCCAGACCGCGATTATCAGCCCAGCGCAGATCAAAACGAACAGTGTCATGGCCAGCAGCAGGCTTTCCGTTCCGAACCTCTTGGCCATGGTCTTGGCGAGGAGACCGGAAAAAATCGCTCCCGCAATAGCAGCCCCACCCACCATCCCGAACACGCGCTTGGCCTCGCGGGTTGTCAGGACGTAATTGGCCAATGTCCAAATCTGCGTAGCTCCGAGCACGCCGAAAACTTTTACCCAGATGTAGAATGCAGGAAAAACCCAGATGAGGTGGGAGTAGTAATGCGCCAGCCCCCAGAACAAAGCCCAAGTCGTGGAGAAAAACATCATGCTGCCCACGAGCAGATCGCGGAGAAGAACGCGCCGCGCAATGAGCATGTAGCCCGCTACGACCAGCATCACCAGAACTGTACAGGCAATTTGCACATAGCCAAGTTGCCTCGCCTGGAACCGTGAAAGGAATAAGGCATTCCCCGCCACGCCACCGATTTTGTAGCTGCACATGACCAGAAACAGACAGGAACTCAGAAGGACGCCACGCCCCAAATCTCCGGGGCGGATGTTCAGAGCGCGCTCAATCCAGCGTTTCATTCGCAGAACTCCCTGCTTGTGACACTATTGCGGCAAACCCACCGAATCCGCCGCGATCCCTTTGCAACGCAGCGATGAGCTGCGTCGTTCGAACGCTCACGTCCCTGTCATATGGCGCGCAGACGAGTTTCTTGACGCTATCACTTGTTATCCTTTTGCCCGGACTGCGCGGATTTTCCCTCGAGCAACACCTCCTGCTGGTCCAAATACATGGCCGTATACCGATCATCTTCGTGGATTTCCAGCGCCGAAGCTTTACCGCCGGGGTAGTAGCTCGCCAACATGCCGGTATCAATGAGAAAGACTTTTCCGCCAAAGCGAGTCCGAATGTGCGCTGTCTTCTGAACCGTATGCCCTACGACAATGTTCGTAGCGTGATAAGCGGCTAGGATCTTCTCTACTTGCGGCGCGCCGTCTCCCTCGCCCCATTGGTCATAACCGCGAAACCACAGTGGGCCATCCTCCCGCACGCTGACCCAGGTCCCCAGAGCTAGAAATCGTTCGAGCTTGGCTTGGCGCAACTCGTTCGTTGATACGTGTGACTTGCGCTCGGCTATTAACTCTGCTCGAACTACTGCAACCGTTTCCTGAAGCGTAAAAAAAGGCAGAATCAATTTTTCGGCAACGAAAGATTGCTTGCTGTCATCAAAGTCCTTGATCTCGCTGTGAATGTGCGCGTTGATATCATCCAGTTTCATGGAAGCCACTTTAGGACTTATTCCACCGTGCAAGAAAATGACGCCGCCGATTTTTGCAAGAGCAAACCGCTGTCGCAGCCACTTGCCGTAGACTCCGTTCGGACTAAAGGCCTCGCGCTGCTCGATGAATCCCAGGGGGTGCCGGGTCATCCACTCTTCTTCGGTAACGGCCAGGACCGGCTGTTCCAGCTCTGCTAGCAGCTGCGAATGACCCTTGCGCCATCCGGCGTATTCCTGATAGGCAGCCTTTCTGCGCTTCTCGGACTCGCCATCGGAGAAACTAGCGTAGTTCTCCGGGGTGACGTAGCGCAGATCGCCCATGAGATTCATCATTTCATGGTTGCCCATCAAGGCTACGACCCGGCCGCCGGACTTCGGCGCCTCTTGTTCCAGGGAAATCATCAGGTCCATGACCTCGCGCGGCTGCGGACCTCGGTCAATCAGATCGCCCGTTTGGACCAAAGTTGTTTTGCCACCGGCCCAGTGGTGCTGCTCGTCTATGAGCCCAGTCCGCTGCAGGATAGCAACGAAGTCGTTGTAGTCCCCGTGAACGTCGCCGATGGCTATCAGTGATGGTGCGGAGTCCGGCGGGGTCGCGGCTCCCGCATGTGGCGGGTAGGCCAAAGCTAAAAGCGATACAGCTAAGAAACATGCAGGCTGGAAAACACGAACAGAAAGTCGATACATTCGCCGCCTTTTGTACCAGCAGTTCGCCGGGTTATCTTGTGTCTGCTTCGATAAAGTGCAGATAGGCCACCGCTGTTGACCATGCATGTTAGGCCGCTCCCAGCGGGCAAGTCAACAAAGCAAGTGGCCCTCCGCGGGGCACAAGGACCCCTGATTGCCGCTGCCCTGGACACACAAATAGGTTCTCGCTGCCCATCTCCGCGATGGAAGCCGCTCCATGCAAATAAGAGCTTGCGGGCTAAGACCGTCGTGGAAACAGGAACAGCACCCAGCGCTCGTCTACTTCGTGAGCCGCTTGGAGATTAGAGTGGCGTGGAAGTCGCCTTTCTCGTCATATGTCCCCACGCAGATCACCCGATCACCATCCTTAACATCGGCAGCAGTTATATTGTTGACTGTTTTGCTGCCGTGTTCCTGGCTGGTCCATTTCGTCGAACTGTCGTAGTGAATGGTCTTTTCGATGTTTCCGCCCCTCTTGCGGACGTCCAAGGTGGATTTTTCAGAACTACTTCTGACGACGATACCTTCCCAGCGGGCCTGCTCTGTTTTTTTCGGCTTGGCCGCCTTCTCTTCCTTGGCGGCTTCTTGGGCGAACAGCGGAGCCGACGCCGAGAAGACGAGCAAGGACGTAAACACCAGAGCGAGCAGTTTCTTCACCATTTAACCTCCTCCTTTTAAAGGAAAGATGGGCTTTTGCCCAAGGGAGAATAGTCCATAGGGCGTAAGCGTGCAAGCGTCGAAGTATATATACCATTGCTCCCCCTAGAATCAAGGTAGCAAAAAAGAAAAAGCGTGGGGATCACCAGTACGGCATACTTACCAATCCGGGAACCAAAGGCGCGGTGCGCTGAACTGGAGCCGCAGGCGCGGCGCGGTTCTCACCGTGTCTCTTTTTCTGGATTGCGTGACTGGCGGCAAATCGCGCGGTTGACGCATCGAACCTTACAGTACAATGGATGAGGGAGCGTTGTGAGGAGAGCTCGAGAATGTTGAGACGCCCAGCAAGAACAGTCGGCATTCTCAGACAAAATTTCGGCGTCGGCCCATTTTCCCTCATTGCGGCGGGGTTCCTTTTTCTTGTGCTGCCGCTGTCTGCGCAGCAGCGCGGGCCCCTGCCGCCTCCTCCTCCAGGAACGGTAATTCCGTCCGGCCCCCCCCCCAAATCGAATGCCGGGCCTCAGGAGCGTGTCTCGCACATCACCAATGAGCCTCCGTCGATGCCCATCGACGAAATCATCCAAAAATTCACGCAGCGCGAAGAAGAGTTTCGCAAAGAGCGCGACCATTTCACCTATACGCAGGACGTAGTGTTTCAGACCATCGACGAAGATGGCCAGGTGGACGGCGAGTTCCGGGAAGTTCGCGACATCCTGTTTACCCCGGACGGCAAACGCTACGATAAAGTCACTTTCGCCCCGGTCACCACCATCAAGCGCGTCATTATGACCCAACAGGATTATGACGACATCGAAAAGGTGTGGCCATTCGTCATGACCCCGGCGGAACTGCCCAAGTATGACGTCAAATACGTGGGCCGTGAGCGCGTGGATGAACTTGGCACCTACGTGTTTGATCTAGAGCCCAAAAAACTGGAGAAAGGGGAGCGCTACTTTCGCGGCCGGGTGTGGGTGGATGACCGGGATCTACAGATTGTGAAGACCTCGGGGACATCCACAGGTTTGCTCAAGAAAAAGGAAGACCAGGCCTTCCCGCATTTCGAAAACTTTCGCGAGAATATCGAAGGCCACTACTGGTTCCCTACGTACACGCGCGCCGATGATATGCTGCACTTCAAAACGGGGGACGATGTGCACATTCGCGTGGCCGTTCACTACAAAAACTACAAGCGTTTCACCACCACGATCAAAATCGGGAATGCCACGCAGATCGATCCCCCGAAGCCGTAAGCGTTGCGGTGGAAAAGGGTCTTACAGGCGGCTAAGCCAAACGAGGGTAACGCCGAGGCAAACGATGAGCACTCCCACCCAGCGCTGCCTGCTGATGTGTTCTCGCAAAAAAAGCGTTGCCCCGATGGAACCCGCAGCATAACTAAGCGCGGTTATAGGCACGACGAAAGTCACGTTTTCCATCGAGAGCATGGCCAGCAATGAGAAAAATGCCAGCGTCATCTGCGCGATTCCGATCCACATCCAGCCGACGCGCACGACTCGCGACACGAATCGGGCCAGTTCAGCCGGGCGGAAATCGTGAACTTCGCCCACTGATTTCATCGCCCGAGAGACGCACAGCTCCCCGCCGGTCCCTGCCGCAATGACGAGGAAAAGAAGGAAAAGTTCGCGCACGCCTAAGTCTTCTCCGTAGTGCGCGGATGTGTGTGGCCGACAATAAACACCCCAACGCAAATCACCGCGATGCCGGTCCAGCGCAGCAGGTTCACCTGTTCGCCGAGAAGAAAATACCCCAGGATCGCCACCACGGCATAGGAAAAGGCCGAGGCGGGCTGAACATAGCTGTAATCTGCCCACGTCAGAACCAGCATGTAAGCCACGAAAAAGGCCAGCAAACAGGCGATGCCCAGCCAGATGTAGCCCGAACTTAGCACGCGAACGAAAATAGAAAAGAGATCTTGGGGCGCCCAGTCTTTCGCGGATCCGATGCTTTTCATCCCCTTGCCGAGCAGAATATTGCCGAGCGGAGCAAACAAAACCATTAACAGAATGAAAATATAGGTTTTTATGTGCAGCGCCGAAGAATCTTTCATGCGGATTTGCAGCTTACTCCTTGTGTCGACTGCGAAGATGGCGGTTTTCAGTGCGACTCCCGGCAACGGTTGCCGTGCGGAAGCCTGCCAAATCTGGAGCCGCGCCAAATTCCGCGCAGAGTATTTGTACCGCCCTGGATTCGCAGCAACTTTCATCTTACTTGATGTGAGGGCGCCGTCCAAAGCGCGGCGCGGCGAAATCGTTCGCTTTTTGCTATTCTTTTTCTTTCTGGAGCCAGTCCATTCCGTTTGAGGAAACAGCGCGGGAACTTGCGCGCGCGAGTGGTGCAATGATTTCGTCAGCCGCCGATGACCTATTTCTTGCGCTCGCAGCCACACCGTTTCTCTATTATTTGCTCGTTCTTTACAGCACTTTCCGTTTTTTCTGGCCCGCTCAGGATCGCTTGTCTCCGGATTCCGGTTTTACGCCGCCCGTCAGCAACCTGAAGCCGCTTCGCGGCCTCGATCCGGAGGCGTACGAAAACCTCGCCAGCTATTGCCGGCAGGACTATCCGGAATATGAGCTGATTTTTTGCGTCGGCGATGAGAACGATCCCTCCGTTCCGGTTCTCGAAAAGCTGAAGCAGGATTTTCCGGAGCGCCAGATTCGAATCCTCATTGGCTCCGGGCGCAACGCCATCAACGACAAAGTCGCCAAGCTCGTGCGCATGGTGAACGAGGCCCAGCACGAGGTTCTGGTCATCAACGACAGCGACGTTCGCGTGGCGCCCAACTATTTGCGCACCGTCGTTGCACCGCTCGGCGACTCGAAAGTCGGCGGCGTGACCTGCCTCTACGTTTCTACCGAGGACAAAACTTTCACCCAGCATTTGCAATCCATCGGCATGATTTGCGATTTCTTCCCTGGGATTTTCGTGGCGCGGCAGCTCGACGGAATCAAGTTTGCATTCGGCCAGACCATTGTTACCACGCGCTCCCGCCTCAAGGCATTTGGCGGCTACGAAGCCATTGAAAACCGGCCCGCGGATGACCTCTTGGTCGGGCGGTATATCGCGCAGCAAGGTTACCGAGTCGAATTGCTGCCGTACGCCGTCAAGACCGTTCCCGACTACGATTCATTCATGGGTCTTTTCATCAAGCGGCTCCGTTGGTTGACTGTGATGCGTCATATGCGTCCCTGGGGGCACGTGGGTCTCACCTTTACGCAAGGTTTGCCCTGGTGCTTGGCGGCGCTTCTCGTACATCCGTTCGATGGAATTGGCATCGCGTATTTGGGTGCGTATTTGGTCTTTCGGTCGGGAATCACGTGGCTTGTCGGTGGGTGGGGTTTGAAGCAGCGCGGCCTTTGGAAGAAAATGCCGTTGATTTTCGTCTGGGATGCCACGGCGCTTGTCATCTGGCTGCTGACCTTCGGGCGCAGACGCATTCGCTGGCGCAACGTGGATTACCGGATTCGCGACGGCATGCTTGTTCCAGTTCCGTCGCATCCGGCTTCGAATTCTGCGCGATAACAAGAGTTCCGTGAATGAATCTCAGACAGGGTGATATGCGCGCGAAAATTGCAGTGGCAGGAGCGGGAATCTACGGCGGGACGGTGGCCATTCGCCTGGCCGAGCAGGGCCACGCTGTGCGCCTGTTCGACCCGCTCGGCATCATGCGCGCCGCTTCGGCCATCAATCAGTATCGCGTTCATGCCGGATATCACTATCCGCGCAGCCCGGAAACCATTCAGGAAACCTTGGAAGCCCGCGCGGAGTTCATCCGTGCATTCGAGCCGGCCATCGTTCGAAACAGCCGGCATCACTACGCCATTCCGAAGCAGGGTTCGCGCACGCCTCCTGATGTGTACGAAAAAGTGATGAAGGATCACGGACTTCCCCTCAAGCCTTGCCGGCCGGATTGGATGAATTTCGGCTTCATCGACCGCTGTTACGAAGTTGCGGAACACGTCTATGATCCCGAAGTTCTGCGGGAATTAGTCGAGGCGCGCATCCGGTCGCTGAACATCCCGTTCGAACGCAAAGCATTCACCGGCGAAATGCGCTCCGATTTTGATTTTGTAGTTTGGGCCACGTACGCCCTGGGCCCCAGTCGCGGCGTTTTCAAAATCGCGAAATTTCAAGTTGCGGAGAAAATGTTAATCGAACTGCCCCCGGCGCTGCAACACATCGCGCTCGTCGTGGTGGACGGCCCCTTCACCGCGTTCGATCCGTATGGCAGCTCGAGCCGCTCGCTGTTCGGCTCCGCGAAGAACACCAATCACTGGACCACCACCGACCCCGGCGAGCCGGTTCCGCCGCCGTACGCCACAATCCTGAATGAGGCGGAATTCCGTCCCGTGTCCTTCACACGCTTTGAGGCTATGCGTCAGGACTGCTGCGACACCGTTCCCGGCGCGAAAGACGCGAGGTATCTGGGCTCGCGCTTCACCATCCGCGTGGTCGAAGACAATCCGGAGCACGACCGCCGCATTCTCTACGTGCAGGAAGGCGCGCCCGACGAGATCCATATTTTTTCGGGAAAAGTCGTAAGCGCCCTGAAAGCTGCGCGGCTCGTATGCGAAAGGATTGCCCGCAATGGCTGAAGCGCCTGCGTATGTCATTCTTGGCCGTGGACACTGGGCGCAACGAATGCGTCCGATCATCGCCGACGAGAACAGAACCGTCGCAACCATCGAGGAAACGCGCCAGCGGCCTTCCGAGAGCGAGTCCGCTTACGTCGCCCGCCTCGCGGAAGCGACGAAAGCGAGTAGCACGCAGATCGCCTGGCTCTGCGTCCCGCCGGGTCCACACGTCACGCTGATGATTCAAGCCGCGCTCGACGCTGGTCTGCACATCATCGTGGAAAAACCTTGGTACGGTTCAACCGAGGACACGCAACGATTACAATCTCTCTCTCGCGCCAGGTGCCGGTTGCTTGCCGTTCACTTCGAGTACCTCGTTCACCGCGAAGTCGAGAATTGGAGAAAGAGTTTTCATCCCGGCTCAGGGCTGCGCTTCGGCGGCCATTTTTTCCTGGGCCACCCCGACCGAAGCGGTCTTCCCGCTATCGACAATCTCGGCTGCCATCTGCTGGCGATTCGCGAATTTGCAGTGCCAGCCTCTGAGATTTCCGAGATTCAGTGCGCTTATGAACGCCCGGACGAACGCCTCGTCTGGATCGAGAAGGCTGGCCAGCGAATCTCCAGCATCGACCTCTTGCAAGGGAGCCAGCGCATCATTCAGAACTTCATGAAAAAAGTAGAGGCCGCGCTAGGTGGCGCGGCCTTTCCTTTCGATCTGGAATTTGCCCTGCGAGTTGCAAATCAACTCAACGCGTGCAAGGCGCGGCGCTCAGCGTAATTGGCTCACGCTCTCTTCGCTTTCACCTCCGCGCGCGGCTCTGCGCCCGCAGACCTCGTCGGCATGCTCATCTGGATGCGTCGCTCGTTCTTCGGCTCGCGCCAATTGACTTGCGGCAGCATCAGCGAAGCATCCACGCGGTCGCGGTACTTGATGGCGATATTCATCAGGGAATCGAGGAGCGAGTCTGACAAATAGTGCGGTTGCAAGCCCAGGTCGATCAGCTTCGAGTGCTTCGCGTTGTAATAATGCTGCTCCGCTTCGACGCGTGGATCGGGGATGTGATCGATTTCCACAGTCAGGCCCATCTTTTTTGCGGCGGCTTCCGTCAGGCGGGCCAAGTCCATGATTGAGAATTGTTCGGTGAACTGGTTATAAACACGGCATTCGCCCCGGTTCGCCGGATGGTGACAGGCGATTTCGACGCAGCGCACCGTGTCGCGAATGTCCAGGAAGCCGCGCGTCTGCCCGCCCTTGCCGTACACGGTCAACGGCTGCCCAATGACCGCTTGCACGCAGAAGCGGTTCAGCACTGTTCCGAAAACATCGTCGTAGTCGAAACGGTTGATCAGTGCCTCGTCGAGCGCGCTTTCTTCTGTCATCGTTCCGTATACGACGCCCTGATTCAGGTCTGTCGCACGGATTCCCCAGATCTTGCACGCAAACATGATGTTGTGGCTGTCATGCACTTTCGAGAGGTGATAGAAGGAGCCGGGCTGTTTGGGGAAGGGAACCGTGTCTCTGCGGCCGTTGTAGTCAATGGTGATATAGCCTTCTTCGATGTCGATATTCGGCGTGCCGTATTCGCCCATCGTGCCCAGCTTGACCAGATGGCAGTCCGGCAGGAATTCGCGGATCGCAAACAGAACGTTCAACGTACCTACGACGTTGTTCACCTGCGTAAACACGGCGTGTTTCCGGTCGATCATCGAGTACGGCGCCGAGCGCTGTTCCGCGAAATGAACGATGGCTTCCGGTTCGAACGACTTGAGAGAGGAAGCGAGAAAGTCGTAATCGGTCACGTCCCCGACAAACATCTCCATGGTCTTGCCGGTTAGGTTTTGCCACACGCGCAAACGGTCTGTGAGCGGACGAATCGGCGTGAGCGTCAGTGCGCCCAACTCGTGGTCCCACCAACGCCGTGCATAATTGTCAACAATGGCGACCGAGTGGCCTTTTTGCGACAAATACAACGCCGTCGCCCAACCGCAATAGCCGTCCCCTCCGAGCACGGCAATCTTCATGAACCCTCCTCCAGGTACATCTCGTTCGAATATCTACGGCAATGGGAACCGCGAAAGTCTTCTCCGGTTGCTTCTTTATGGCCAAAAGAGCGGGAATTGACCGCATCGACCGGGGACTTCTTTTTTTACCTGTATACCGTTGTCTTTGCAAGCTGGTTTTTGCTTCATGCTCACAAAAATGCAGGTCCCACCAGCCCAGTTCTGTCCTTCTGGGGAGTCCGGTTTTCCCAGCGCCCGCCGCATTCCTGGCTCGACCCGCCTGCTCTTACGGCGATCCGCGGACTGGGCTGGAATCCGCCAGCGGGTGATTCGTGAGCACGACTTTGCCTCCGCTCGAAGTCACGGTGATAAGGCGCTCCGGTCCCACTAATTTTTCAAAATCCCCAAAGCGATCCGCGTAAGCCAGCAAATAATAACGCTGCGGTTCAAGCCACAGCTCTTTGAAGCGTTCGCTGTCGATGAACACGGCAGGCGCACCAGGCGCGTAGGAGCCATATTCCAGGTTGAAATACCGCCCGTTGAGAATTAACGCGTCGCGGTTGGTATAAAACGTTACGGAAGAAAATGAATAGTAGTGGCGGTTGTTGATCAGCTTGCCGCCTGGGGACCGCAAGATCGCCTCGGCCAGTGGGCGAGAGCTCAGAAAAGGGTCGAACACCACGAGCGCCAGCCGCGCCGCATGAAAGAACACAACCATCATCAGCGCTGTGGCCAAAAACGCGCGACGCCCGAGCCACCGGAAAGTCCCAACAGCACCCGCCAGAAATGCAACGGAGGCAATCACCAGGGGCAACCGCAAATAGGCGAAGGAATCAAACGTAAGGTCCAACATGTGGCCGAGGGAGAGTTTATATGCGCCCGGATGATGGCTGAGGGCTTGGGAAATGTCGCCCGGGGCAGGAAAGTGGCGCACCGCCACAAATATTCCGAACGTCGTGATGGCCGCGAGGAGGGCAATCCCGCAAAGTATCCGCGTACCTCTGCGGACCCAATCTCCGCCCATCACCATCGCGCTACCCAATAGCAGCGCCAGCGCCGGATAACAGGGCATGGAATAGTATTCCTGCGTCGTCGAAAACGTGAAGAAAATCAGCAGAAATCCCGTCCAGCAAAGGGCCAGCAGGCGCGTTCGCCCGGCGCGGTCCACGGGCTTATAAGAAAGTTTGGCGAGGGCAGGGAAGTACACGCTCCAGGGAAAGAGCCACAGGGAATGAAATAGCCAGAACCACAGCCGCGAAACCGTATTGTAGTCGCGCGGATAGCGCAGATTCAAAAAGCGCAAAAGCTGCTCGTTGATGAAAAAAAACCACAAGAACCCGTGATACTCGCCCCGGCCGCTGTGCAGAGAAAAATAAAAATAGGGCGGGTTGCGCAGCGTGGCCAGAATGTGCCACGGCGCGGCGATAAGCAGGGCAATGAAAAAGCCGCTGATGGGCCGGAGCCGTTGCCACGTGCGCCGCAAGAAGAGCTGCTTCGTAGGCAAAAGATAGATCAGCGCCCCCGCAATGGGGAACACGATGGCAACTAAGCTTTTCACCAGCAGTCCCGTACCCAGGCTCGCCGCCAGCACTAATGCCCAGAACCGTGGATGTGCTTCTTCTTCATCGAGCGCACGGAGGAACGCCCACATGGCCAGCGCAATCGTGAACGTCAGCAAGACATCCGGAATCAGAATTCGCGTGAATAGGAAGAGCCCGACGCAAGTGGCCATGCACAGGCCCGCGTAAAACCCTGCGCGTCTGCCAAAGGCCCAGATGCCAAATGCTGCCGTGAGCAATGCGAGACCGATGACGGACAGGGTAATGGGAATGCGCGCCGCCCAATCGTGCACTCCGAAGACTTTGTAGGAGACCGCCAGAGGCCAGTAGTAGAGTGCGGGCTTTTCGAGGTATACCACTTCATCCAGGCGCGGCGTGACCCAGTCGCCCGAGGTCAGCATATTGCGCGCAGCTTGCGCCAAGACCGCGTCGCTGTCGTCCATCAGGGATGGTGGCGAAACAATGCAGCCCAGGTAGATCGCTCCGGCTACCAGCGCAACGGTTAGGTATAGGATCCAGCTTTTACTTGTAAGAAGGTCTGCGGCGTCGCTTCCCTCGCTGCTTGAATTTGCCATCTCTTCATCCATTGAAAGAGGATCATCAGTCCCCAGAGGTGATATCCTACGTTAGCTTTTCTTTCCAAATGCCTGCTTACAAACCCCTCGACGGTTTCCTTGCGGAAAACCTCTCCATACTCCGCAATCCCCTCGCGCAGGCTGTCCTGAAGCATCGGCCGGAGCGGACCGCGCAGCCATTCGTGCGCCGGAATGTCGAATCCCGTCTTCTTGCCCTGCAGAATGGAGCGCGGCAGCTTGTCCTTGCGCAACTCGCTCAACACCAGTTTCTGTTGGGCGCCGCGAATCTTCAGCCGCGCGGGAAGTTTTGCCGCAAATTCCACCAGGCGGTGATCCAGAAACGGCGGGCGCACCTCGACCGCATGCGCCATGCTCATGCGGTCGCTCTTCACCAGAATGTCGTCCGCGAGGTAATAGCTCTGGTCAAACCACAAGAATTGCGCCAGTTCGTCGCTTGTCGGCGGTAACTCCTCCATCTCCTCCAGGAGCCGATGGAAAGCACCAGGAAGTGGTTCCCGCAAGAGCGCTTGTTTTTCTTTTTCGGAAAAGCTTCCATTCCAGTAGATGTGTGCATGACCTGGTTTAAGGAAACTGCCTTCTAGAAACCGCTTTAGCTTGTATTCAAAGCTGATTTTTTCATCCGACGCGGGCCAATACTGTGCCCCCGCCAGCATCGCCTTCCGCAGCGCCGAAGGCACCAGGCGCGCCCACTTGGCTAGTAGGTCGGCGCGGCAAGTAATATAGCCCCCGAACAGTTCGTCTGCGCCTTCGCCGCTCAGCGCGACGGTGGTTTTTGTCTTGCACAATTTCGAGAGAAACCAAACGGGTAAGGACCCGGCATCCGCGCTCGGTTCGTCGGAGTAGTAGGCAAACTCTTCGATCGCACCGCATAAATCCTGCTCTGGCGTAAGGTCTAATTCTTGGTGATCCGTTCCGTACTGGCGCACCGCACGGTGAATGAACTTTGTCTCATCAAAGCTCCGCCCGCGAAACGAAATCGAAAACGTTTTCAATTGCGCCGTCGTGGCTTTCGAAGCGTAGTGCAGGATGGTGGTCGAATCCATTCCACCGCTCAGCCAAATTCCCAGCGGTACATCGGAAATCATGTGCTCGCGCACGGATTGTTTCAGAAGGTCGTCCAGCTCTTCCTTTGCGGATTCCAGTGTGTAATTCTCCGCATGTGTGAACGGCAATTTCCAATACGTGCCGGAGGAGACTTGGCCATCGTGCCATTCCAGCCACTGCCCTGGGGGAAGCTTCTCGATGCCTTCCACCAGCGTCCACGGGCACGGCACATAATTCAGCGAAAGGTAGCAATCAAGTCCCGCAAGGCTCAATCGGCGGTCGATCTCCGGATGAATAAAGATGGCCTTCAGCTCGGAGCCGAAGAAAAGGTCCGCTCCCTGGCGCTTGACGTACAGCGGTTTGATGCCCATGCGGTCGCGCGCCAAAACTAGGCGTCTTGCCGATTTTTTCCATAAGGCAACCGCGAACATCCCGCGTAGCTTCGCAAAGCAATCCTTGTCCCACTGCATGAACGCGTGGAGTACGGTTTCCGTATCGGAGTGCGATTCGAACCGGTGGCCCAGTTCTTCGAGTTCATTCCGTAATTCCAGGTAATTATAAATTTCGCCGTTAAAGGCAACTCCGAAGTCGCCGTCCGCAGAAAGGATCGGCTGATCGCCGGCTGCGAGATCGATGATTTTCAAGCGTGTCGCGCCGACGGAAAAAAAGCTGGACTGATGCACGCCTTGTTGGTCCGGGCCCCGGTGGAACAGCGTGTCTGTGGCCTCCCGAATCCGCTGCGGGGGAGGACTCCAGTCTTTATGGGTGTAGCCTACAATTCCGCACAACGCTCTTTACCTCGCTTGGCGCCTTTTGAGATCTTCGGCGCTCTTGTCCCTCTGGAATTCAGGAGACCCGCGTTTCTCGGCCTTTGCCACCTCCAGCACTACATTGCTGGAAGCATGGCCCCACGAAGCTGCAAAAATAACTGGATCGCCCGCGACCTGGCCCCGCCAAACGGTAGGAAGCAATTCGCTCCAAACTTGATTGTAGCGGCAGTGATGAAACTCGCGCAACTTTCGTGTGCGCTGTGAATCGCAGCAATTACCTCTGGGATTCCGCGGCAGCGCCATTCTCCCGGCAGACCGTGCCAAGCCCCGCCCAACTGTACCCTCGGTGCGAGCGCACCGCTGCATCCCGGAAGTCTGTCGCCATCCATGGGCGCACCTCGTCCTCGCGCAAATAGTGGGCGACCGGCGTCACCAGTTGATCGAACACGTTGGCATGAATCTCGTCAAATGGGTAGTGATACTGGGCCGCAAAATAATCCCCGTAGGGTAGGCGATGGGGTCCTTTCCCGTCGGGGCCGGGACGATAAAAAAGCTTGATCACGGCCCAAAGGAAAATCGCCGGCGGAATGCACGCCAGCCTTAAGAACCATGCCGGCAAACGCGAAGTGAGCGCCTTCCGAATCGGGTCAACGTACCGTGTAATCCATTCGTTTCCTTCATAGCCATACACCCAGAATGCTGCCCGCCCGCCGTCTCGCACGCGAGAGGCCAGGCTTGCGAAACCGGCTGCCGGGTCCGGCAGATGATGCAGGACCCCGACGGAGAATGCCAGATCGAATACTGGACGGACAGGCGGATGGAGCAAGTCGCCGATAACGACATGCGCATTGGGGAATTTGCGCGTGTGAGCAAAAGCGACGAACGCGCTCTCCCCCAGGTCCAGGGAGACAATCGCCTTCGCGCCGTGCCCTGCAACGATTGCCGTGTGCCGCCCCTTCCCGCATCCTCCTTCGAATACCAACTGGTCTTTGAAATCCTTGGGAGTCAACGGGGCCACCCAGTCGAAGAATTCCTTCTCGTAGTAATCGCGCAGATCGCTCCAGCGTGTCCACTCCTCCGCAAACCGTGAAGCCGTCTCGAGTTTTACGCTGGCGAGATTCGCAGGCAGCAAAACCGGTACGCCGTCTCGAATCCCAAATTTTGATGTACATGTCGTGCACATAAGCTCGCCGGCCATGATTTGGCCGTCGCTCTCTGCGGGCAGCGCGTCGCTACCCAGCGCCAATTGGCCCCCACAATTGGGGCAAATCAAGAAATTCAGGGCTTCTCTTCTCATCTCAGTCGCGAAATTCCAGAGACAACAGAACCCGCAAGGGCTCCGTCACATCCCCGCAATATGGAGCGTACGAAAAAGAGCGCTGACGCCGTTCCACATGATTTGCACGCCAATGCAAAGCAGGAGAAATGAAGAAAGCCGCAGAATGATACTCATCCCGCTTTCACCAACAATGGCGGCCAGGCGGTCGGCAAAGCCATAGCAAAGATAAATGCTGATAGCGACGATCGCGGAACCGATCACCGTGGCAAGAATCGCCAGCAGGTTAGCTCCCAGATGGCGCGGTAGGTTGGCACCCAGCGTGATGGCGATGGAGATTGAACCCGGGCCCACCGTGAGAGGCAGGGTCAAGGGATAAAAAGCATTCCGAAAAATATCTTTCGGGTGCATTTTTTTCTGGACGTCGCGGTCACGGTCGGGTTCTTCTTTTTGCTTCAACATCGCCCACCCGTTCGAGATGACCACCAGGCCGCCGCCGACCTGCACTACAGGAATGGAAATTCCGAAGAAGTTCAGAATGTGCGTGCCGATCAAGAAAGATGCGACGAGCAAGAAAAAGCTGTTCACCGCCACCTGGCGCGCCAAGGCCCGGCGCGCTGCGGCCGGGTAATGGCGAGTCAACGAGAGAAAAATGGGACTGCCGCCGAGCGGATTCACGATGGGAAAAAGCGCGCTCAGGATAAGCAAAATGCTTTTGCCGGCTTCGAGCAACGAGTTCCTCCGGTTGGGCAAGTATAGCCGAGAAGCAGCAGAGCGAAGAATCGTGGAGTTTTTCGGAAGCAAGCGCGAGATGCCGGTTTCCCTGCAAAGCGCGCCGGGCGCAAGCTGCGAAAGCGCGGCGGGACACGATCGGAGACGTTGAGTCCTATTCGACGATGATGCGGCCGGCCCATTCGACAAGGCCCACAAAAATTGTCGGCCTGCCGAACTTTGCTCCCCACTGATTCAAGTCGGTTTCCGTGATCCCGCGGGCCCGGGAACAGAACCCTCAAGAAAAGACGGGAATGCGTTTAGCGACCACTCTTTCGAGGGTTTCGCTGAGGGGTGGCCAGCCGACGGGAACGATGGCATTGGCGGTAGCTTTGCGCATGAGGGAGGTGGCTTCGCCAAGAAGGAAGATTCGCACCTCGTGACCGGCTTCGGCAAGGGCGATTCCATGCAGGAAAGGGAAGGACGCGCGGGTGGGGTCATCCGAGCCCCAGTCACTTTTCATTAGAATCTTCAATGGCTTTTTGGGTTCCTCGGCCTGAGAACTCAAACCGAGAAATGGCAAGGAGACGAGTTGCGCCAGAAATCGCCGTCGCGGCATGGATTTTCTCCTGAAGGAAAATTTTCTTGGGAGCGGATGGGGCGAACAGTACTCTCTTTTCGTTGCTACGTCCATGTGCAGTTGCGCCGAAGGCGGGCGCGGGCTGGGGGTTGGGAATGGCCGCCAAAGATCTGAATCTCGGTCTACTGCGGGCTAAAAAGAAACGCGGCGGGAGCCCAAGAAACCCTGGGCGGCCCGCCGCGTTTGGGCGATGGGAGGAAAAGGGCCTAGAACGTGAGCTTGGCGCCGATCTGGATTTCGCGTTGCCGAATCAGTGAGTTGCTCGACGCCGTCGGGACACCGAAGTGGGGGTTAAAGGCGAGTATGTTTGTCAGTTCAATTACGCCAGTGCTAGGACAGATCTTTGTAGTACTGGCGGCACAGATTGTGTACATCTGGGTATCCACTCCTGTGACGTTGTTGTGGTTGAAGAGATTAAAGGCATCGCCTGAAAGCGTAAACTTCACCTGTTCCCAGATATTGAAGACTTTCTGTAGGCGCAGGTCCACCAAAGCTGTCCGCGGCATTTGGAAGGCGTTTGGCGGAAGGAATGGAGGGCGGTTGGTCCCACCGTCAGCGAGGACACCATTTCCACCCTTAACGGTAACGAACCCGGGCTGTCCGGGAGCATTGCCCTGAATCAATGGTGTGAAGGGCGCGCCTGAGGAGATTGTAATCAGCGGTGAAATGGTGAATCCATTTGCAAGATGCTGCAGGGTTTTGTTCGCTCCCTTGTAGTAGTCGGGTGTCCAGACGGCGCCAAATGTAAACCGCTTGCGGATGTCAAAATTAGACCGGCCATACTCGGCGCCCAAGGCGAAGGGATTGAGCACGTTGTTGGTGGCGGTAAAGGTCTGAGAACTCTGTCCAAAGTCATTGGCATGGGAGAAGGTGAAGGAACTCTGGATCTGGAAACCTCGATGAAAGCGACGGTTTAGGGCAACCACAAGAGAGTTATAGGCGGAATTCACGCTATGAGAAACGTTTGTGATTGGTCCGAACGCGATGTTGGGCCGGCCCGTGCCACCGCTTGCCGGATTCTTTCCAGTAGAGTCGGCCAGCACACCGAAAAACGGAACCGCGAATGTCTGTCCAATCATGGCGCCGTTGACAAACGGACTGCTGACGGTGCCAGCTCCCTGTACAACGTCGTAGCTGGTCTGAAGCGTTGGAGCAGCGAGGTTTGTGTCTACGAAGCGGGGTAGACGGCGGCCAAGGCTGCCGATATAAGAAGCCGATACAACCGTGTTGGTGGCAATTTCCCGCTCAAACTCGAGGTCGAATTCGTGGATCATCGGAAGGTTTGTGTCTGGGGCAAACTGGACAGCGGTCGATCCTGCCGGGGCGGTGCCCGAAACGATGACATTTGGATAGAGGGGCGAACCCGGGTCGCTCGGCTTGAGAGAAGGAATTGTGTTTTGGCCTGCAGCCACTGCGGTATTGCTAATGGCGTTGAAGATCGTGGAATTGATGATGCGGCCGTAAAAAATGCCGTAACCACCGCGGAGAATGTTCTTAGCGCCGCCGGTGATGTCCCAAGCGAAGCCGAGCCGCGGACCGAAATCCGTGCGGTCGGAAGGAAACACGTTGGTGGCGGGGAGATTGGAATTAGGAATCTGAGGTGAAGGCATGATTTCCGTTTCCCAGCGCAAACCGAGATTGAGGGTAAGGCGTGGTTTTATGCGCCAATCGTCCTGGGCAAAGAAAGCGACATCATTCGTCGAGAAAACGAAGCCGGGAGTACCAAACCCTTGCACGAAGCTGGCGTAGCAATCGAGGGGGGCCGTAGAAGTGCCGCAGAAGGGTCCAAACGGGGCAACAGTGGTTGTGGCGGCCACGAAATCGCTGATGTAATCCACGCGAGTGTTGTAAGAATAGGCGCCAAACTGCTCGAAGAGGTTGGTGTCGTTGTCATTGACGTGATTGAAATCGAAGCCGAACCTGAAGAGGTGAGTATTGTGGCTCCAACTCACGGTGTCGGCGACTTGATTGCGACGTTCATCGGGGAAGGCCGGGCGGTTGAGGAAACTGGGCATGCCAAACGTGAAGTTGCCAACCCCGCCAATGAAAACCTGAGCAGAAACTCCGAATTGCGAGACGGGTTCACCCGGTATGGAACTCTGCCCATTCTCGAACTCGAAATCGCGCCCGTACTGGTAGCGCAGTTCGTTGGTCACCGTCGCAGACACAGTAGAGGTGAGACGAGCGATGCCCCAGTCGTCCTTCACGAAGTCATTGCCGAAGCTTTCGACTCCACGCTGAACGGTTGCGGCGGACTGGATGCCTGCCGGCGAGTTCCACCGCAGGCGGTTATAAGTGAACGATGCATGGTGCTTAGAAGTGATATTCCAATCGATTTTGGGAAGAAGAATAAGCTGGTCGCCCCTCCTGGGCACGGTGCCTGTAAGATTGGTCAGCAAGGTCAATGCGTTGGCCACCTCCGTGGCTTTGCCTGGCAATATTCCGCTGCTGGTTAGCGAAGCGGTTTCGGCGGCGCTAAGCGGAGCAAAAATTGCATTGGGAGTGCCAGAGTTGGCAGCTGCCGGGAATGGGCGAAGTTGCTGATCTGCGCTGAAGAAGAAAAAAAGTTTGTCCTTCAGGATAGGGCCGCCGACGCTCCCGCCAAACTGATGGCGCTTGTCCTCAGGGAGAAAAGGCACGTTAGTAAGGACGCTAGTGACGGGAACCTTATGGAAGGAGAAAGGATTGATGGCGCCCCAATCACTGTTGCGAAAATACCAGAAAGCCTCACCGTGAAGGCGGTTGGAACCGCTCTTGGTCACGGCGTTGACGACGCCGCCGGCGGCGCGGCCATATTCGGCGGAGTAGTTGGAAGTGTTAATCTGGAATTCCTGGATGGAAGCTTCGCTGGTGGAATAGCTGATGCGTGTGCGGCCCCGCTCCTCACTGAAGAAGGCTTGGTTGTTGTCGGCGCCATCGACGGTGTTGTTATTCAAAAGGCCGGAGATGCCGCGGAAGCTGACAAGGCCGAAGCCGCCGTCAGGGACGGCGCCCGGAGTGCTGAGAGCGAAGAAAGACCACCGCCTGCCGTTAATGGGAAGATTTTCGATGGTCGTGGAATTGATATTGGTGGAGAAATCGGCGCGGTCGGTGACCATAACAGGTGCTTCAGCGGTAGCCTCAATCGTCTCGACTTGAGCCTGGACGCCAAGGGTGGCGTCGATGAAGGTAACGCGACCGACCTCGACAGTGATACTGGTGGCCTTAAATCCTGCGAAGCCTTTGGCGGAAATCTCGAGGGAATACGTGCCGGGCTGAAGATGACCGACGATGTACCGGCCGCTTCCATCGGTCGTCACGGTGGCGGTTCCAGAGGTGCCAAGATTGTGAGCGGTGACACTCGCTCCAGGCACCATGGCCCCAGACTGATCGGTGACGACGCCGCCAATGGCGCCATCGGTCGTGGATTGCGCTAAGACACGAGGAGCATGCAAGACCATCCCCAAAACGATTAGCAGCGAGGCGAAGGAACACCTGCAGGTAAAGCTTCCCGGCTGAGTCTTTTTCATGGAAATTCTCCCTCCTAGACAATCTATCTCCGCGCTTTGCGCAGGGAACAAACAGCGAGAAGCTTCCAGGGGTGGAATCGAGGCCTTCTTCCTATTCGGAGCGATAACAACGCCCCCGGGCACCGGCTTCCAACAGCAAGATGCAATCGTTTAGTTAAGGTGACTTTTATCATAGAAATCGGTTGCAGGTTGAAGGGAGGTCTGTGGAAAACCTCGCATCCCAAGGATTAGAGATTTCGATGGACGCCGAGACCGAACCGAATCATCCATAATCGCTGCCGTCAAACTTAATCGGCGCAGATTGCTGATGGATGAATGTTTTAGGACTGGTTCATAAAGGATTGAGGATTGCCTTGCTGCGGAGCGTGGGGTAGAGTCTCGGTTCCGTAGGCGGGGAAAAAGCATGGCAAGGGCAAAAGCAACGAAGCGGAAAGTCAGGCAGGGACCAAAAGAGCGCGTCCGCGTGCTGATCACGCGAGCAAGGATTCAGCGAAGGATTCAAGCACTGGCGAAAGAGATCCGCCGAGATTTTCCGCATGAACCGCTGCATTTGGTGAGTGTTCTGAAAGGCGGAGTCTTTTTTCTAACGGATTTGGCGCGAAACCTTACGGGGAAAGTTTCTTTTGATTTCATCGCGGTGTCGAGTTACGGGCAGGACACACATTCCTCGGGGCAAGTGCGGCTGACACGAGACCTGGATTCGAGCATCGAGGGAAGAACTGTGATTGTGGTGGAAGACATCCTGGATACGGGGATGACATTGCAATATTTATTGCGGCTTTTCCAGCACCGGAACCCGAAGCATCTGAGAGTGGCGGTGCTGCTGGACAAGCCGGCCCGGCGCATCGCCGCGGTGCGGGCCGATTACGTGGGCTTTACCATCCCCAACGAATTTGCGGTGGGATACGGGCTGGACTATTCAGAACGGTACCGTAATTTGCCATATGTGGGCGCTCTGACACTGGGAGCGAAAAAGAAAAGACCGGAAAAGTGAAGAGGGCGATGCGCTGGCTTGCGCCTCGATGGGATTGCGGAAACTCCACGCAGACCAATACGGACTGCAAGGTGAGCTACTGATTCCGAAGCCTTCGAACGGTCCTCCCAGTACCACCTGCTATACTATTCGCATTCCATGAATCCTACAGACGAACATATCGCAACGACTGCCTTGAACGGCCCCGCGGAAGTGTCTGCGGACGTTCTTGCGACACTGGCAGAAATCGGCGAGGAAGTGAACGCCTCGCTGGACCTGGATGAAGTACTGGCGCGGGCGGCGGCGCTGATCAAGCGGCATATCGACTATGAGATTTTTGGCGTGCTGCTGGTCGAAGGAAACGGAAGTTATCTCCGGCACCGGTTTGCCATCGGCTATACGAGAGAGCTAGCCGAGAACTTGCGCATACCGATGGGGCAAGGGATCACGGGAACAGCAGCGGCCACCGGGCATTCCGTGCGGGTGAGCGACACCTCGAAAGACCCGCGCTACATCAACGCGATTGACAGCGTGCGGTCGGAGCTGGCCGTGCCGCTGATGTTGCAGGGGAAATGCCTGGGCGTGCTGGACATCCAGAGCCGGCACCTCGATTACTTCACCCGCGATCAGCAAAATATTTTGACGATGGTGGGGAGCCGGCTGGCAATCGCCATCGAGAATGCGCGGCTGTTCGAAAAGGTGAGGGCGCAGGCGGATACGCTGCTGTTGCTGAGTGAAGTGAGCCGCGAGACGAGCGCGATTCTGGAAGTGGAGGAATTGCTGAGGCGCGCAGCGGAGCAGACCAAGCGTGTGATTGATTACCAGATTCTGAGCATCATGCTGTACGACGAAGAACAGAAGGTTTTCCGGCACCGCGTGGACGTGAAACACGGCCAGCGAGTGCAGGGAAAGCTGCGTGCGACGGCGAGCGAGGGCATTGTGGGCGCGGCAGCGACGCTGAAAGAGCCGGTCCTTGTGCCAGATGTAACGGTGGATCCCAGGTACCTGATGGTGAATCCGGAGACGCGGTCGGAACTGGCGATTCCGATGATGCACAAGGGAAAAGTGATCGGCGTGCTCGACCTGGAAAGCCCGATTGCGAATTACTTTACTGAGGATCATGTGCAAACACTTTCGATCCTGGCGGGGAATCTGGCGGTTTCACTGGAGAATGCGCGGTTGTATGAGCAACTGGCGAAGGAAGAGGCGCGGCTGGAGCGGGACCTGCACGCAGCGAAAAGGATTCAAGGCGCGCTGCTGCGGCCGGTGCCGTCAGAAGACTACGGAGTGGACTTGGCGGCGCGGTACCTCTCCGCGCGCGAAGTTTGCGGCGACCTGTACGAGTTTCTGCGCTACGGGCCCCAGCAACTGGGGGTCGCGCTGGGAGACGTGAGCGGAAAAGGGACGGCGGCCGCGCTTTATGGAGCGGTGGCGATCGGAATCATGCGCAGCCTTGCACCACAAAAGCTGCAGCCGGCGGCAATGTTGAAGCAAATGAATCAATTGGTGGGAGAGCGGCGGATCGAAGGGCGATTCATGACGGCGTGTTTTGCGACGTGGCAAAAAGGCAGGCAAAAGCTGCGCGTGGCGAATGCGGGCCAGTCCCAGCCATTGCTCTACAAGGATGGACGCTGTGGGAAAATCGAATTGACGGGGTTTCCACTGGGCATCTTCGAAGAAGCAACTTACGACGAATGGGGAGTGACGCTGGAGCCGGGAAATATTTTGGTGTTTCACTCCGACGGGATCGCGGAATCGATGAACGGCGAAGGTCAATTTTTCGGCAACACGCGGCTGCGCGAATTGATTGAGAGACACCACGAGCTGACGGCCGCGGAACTGGCCGACACGATCCTGAACGAAGTGGACTGGTTCACACAAAGCGCTCCGCTGTCTGATGATCGGACACTGGTGGTGATGAAAGTCCGATGAGCCATTCGACGGATGGGCCTCAGCGCAAGCTGAAATACGTCGATCCCGTTGAGTTCACGCCACATTTTGCCTGGAAGAGAAATGCCTCGCGCGAGGGGTCGAGAGAGGAAGTTTTCTGCGAGGAAGTGGCGCTTACATCGATTGCGGAAGAATTTGGAACACCAACGTATCTTTACAGCAGCGCCGCCATTGAAGGGGCTTACCGCGAGCTCGGAGCAGGCCTGCGAGGGATAGACTACACACTGTGTTTTGCGGTGAAGTCTAATGGAAACCTTTCCCTTCTGGAGCAACTCGGCAAGTTGGGAAGTGGATTCGACATTGTGTCCGGAGGTGAGCTGCGATTATTGCAGCACATTGGCATCAAAGGTGACCGCGTCGTATTTTCCGGAGTGGGAAAGACCCGGGAGGAGATTCGGGAAGCGTTGAACTATCGGGTCCGCGGGCAGGAAACGTCTTCGGGGATTCTGCTGTTCAATGCGGAATCGGAAGCTGAACTAGAAATCTTGACAGAGGAAGCCGCACGAGTGGTGGAGAAAGGCGGGAGGCCACCTGCGGCGGCGATTCGAGTGAATCCGGACGTGCAGGCCGGTGGCCATCCCCACATTGCGACAGGCAGGCACGAACACAAGTTTGGGCTGGTTTGGACAGAGGCGAAGCGACTGTACCTGGCTCATCTTAATTCGAAATGGATTCGCTGGGAGGGACTGAGCGCGCACATTGGCTCGCAAATCACCTCGCTCGAACCGTTCCGCCGCGCGGTGAAGCGGCTGGTGGGGTATGTCGAAGAATTGTGCAGCGAGGGAATTCATTTGCGTTGTCTGGACGTCGGCGGCGGGTTGGGAGTGCGCTATGTAGATCAAAAGCCGCCGAGACGCACGGAATATGCGCGGCTGATCCGGCAATTGCTGAGCGGACTGGATGTGAAGCTTTTGCTGGAACCGGGCCGCTCGATCATCGCGCAGGCGGGAGTGCTTCTCACTCGGGTCGCCTATACAAAAACAACTCGGGGCAAGAGATTTGTGATTGTGGATGGCGCGATGAACGATTTGATGCGGCCCGTACTCTACGGAGCGGTCCATCCCATCACGAAAGTGACCCGGGTGGGAAGAGAGAGGAATAGGAAGCGGGAACGAGCCGACATTGTAGGCCCGGTGTGCGAGACGGGAGATTGTTTTTTGAGGGATTGGCCCTTGGAAGAAGTCCAATCCGGCGACTTACTGGCAATCTGGGGAGCGGGAGCGTACGGAATGGTGCAAGCCTCCAATTACAATGCGCGATGTCGCCCAGCGGAAGTCCTGGTGGAAAAGGACCGCTTCCGGCTGATCCGCCGGCGTGAAACGCAGGAAGACTTGGTTCGAACGGATGTTTTGGCTTAGTTCTTTCCCGCTTCGTAAACGACTTTTCCACCGACAATCGTGTAGCGCACGGCCGCGTCCTTGACTTTCTCCGGTGCGACCGAAAATAAATCGGTATCGAGAACAACCACGTCGGCGAGTTTGCCGGGCGTAAGGGAACCCTTTTTCTTTTCGCGAAATTCCGCAAAGGCAGAGCCCATTGTGTAGGCCTCGATGGCTTCCTTGAGCGTCAGTTTCTGTTCGGGGAACCAGCCATTCGGGTTTTTCCCATCGAGCGTGGCGCGGGTCACGGCGGCGTAAAGACCGATCATAGGGTTCAATGGGGCGACGGTCCAGTCACTGCCGAAGGCCAGCCGAACGCCGTGGTCAAGGAAGGTTCGAAACGCGTACGTCGTTTTGGCGCGTTCATGGCCGATGCGCTTCTCCGCCCAGCGGCCGTCGTCAATCGCGTGATAGGGCTGCACCGAGGCAATGACGCCGAGTTGCGCAAAACGCGCGAAATCCTCAGGACGAAGATGCTGCGCGTGTTCGATGCGCCAGCGACGGTCGGCGCGCGCGCCGTTTCGCTTGGCCACTTCGGTATAAACATCCAGCATGATGCGGTTCGCCTTGTCACCGATAGCATGAACGGCCAATTGCAGGCCCGCTTTGTCGGCGCCGAGAGCCATCTTGAGCATATTGCCTTCGGGCAGCATCATTTCGTTGGGCAGGCCGGAAGTTTCCGGGGCGTCGTTGTACGGCTGCTCGAAGAGCGCCGTGGTCGAGCCTAGGGAGCCGTCCGCAAAACCCTTGAGCGCGCCGAGGTGAATCCAATCGTTTCCGAAGGCGGCACGGATGCCGGCGGTGGCCGGGGCCTCCCACTGCGGGAGCGGAGTGATGCAGTAGATGCGCAGAGTCAACTCGCCGCGGGTGGCGAGGGTCTGGTAAGCGCGGACGTCTTCGGTCGAACTGATGTCGTGAATGCTGGTCACGCCGAAGCGGCGGGCTTCGTTCATTGCGGCATGAATCATGCGCAGGAGCTGTTCCTCCGAGGGGGGTGGGACGACGCGGTAGACGAGATCCATGGCCGCGTCTTTCAAGAGGCCGGTGGGATTACCGTCTTTGTCGCGAACGATGGTCCCACCGGGAGGGTCTTTGGTTTCGCGGGTGATACCGGCGAGCCGCAGCACGACGCCGTTAGCGAGGGCCATGTGTCCGTCATAGCGGCTGACGAGAACGGGCGTGTCCGGGGTGACGGAGTCAATCCAATCATGCGACGGGAGAGGCGTTCCGCCCCAGAGCTCATGGTCCCACGTGCCGCCGAGCATCCATTCGCCTTTGGTTAGTTTTTTCGCATGTTCTCCGATGCGCCTGGCAAATTCCGTGGGCGTGTTTGCGTCGCGCAATTGAACGCCGCTGATCTCGCCGCCGCCGCTGCTGAAATGAACGTGGGAGTCAATAAAACCGGGAAGGACGCTTTTGCCCTGGGCATCGATCTTCCTGGTAGATGGTCCAACCCACTTCGCAATGTCGGCATCGGAGCCCACGGCGATGATGCGGCTGCCATGGATGGCAAGGGTCTCGGCCTGTGGGTGCTCGCGGTCTACCGTCCAGACATGCCCGTGAAGGATGACCACGTCGGCGAAGGAGGGTTGCTGGGAGTGGGCACTCACGCCAGCAAATAGCAAGATAAACGCCGCCAAGAAAACGAGTCGCATGAATCACTCCAGATGAATCGACACTAGAATCGAAAAGGACAGTGCGGCCGAACAATCAAGCTTCGCCCCATTTCAGCTTGCTGCGCAGAATCTCGAAATAGGGCTTCTGTGGCGGTTGGATGAGTTTCAATAATTCCTCGGCGCGGCGAACCCGAAGAATGTCCGTCGGCTGCATGGGAATTCCGCGTTGTCCGTCGAGCGTCAGGTAAACGGACTCGACATCGCCATTGAGTCTCACTTCAATGCAAGAGGAATCTTGAATCACCAGCGGGCGGTCGCTCAGCATGTGCGGACAGATAGGAGTGATGACGAACGCTTCGACGGACGGATGCACGATGGGCCCGCCGGCGGAAAGGGAATAAGCGGTCGAACCGGTGGGGCTGGACACGATCAAACCATCGGCACGATAGCGGCAGACAAAATCGGAATTGATATGCAGCTCCAGTTGAATCATGCGAGCAAGCGCGCCCTTGTGAATGACCGCGTCATTGAGGGCGCACTGGCTATCAATCACCGAGCCGGCACGCACCAAATCGGCCTGAAGCATAACACGCTGGCTAACGGACGCAAGGCCGGCGAGAGTTTCTTCCAGTGCGGGATAGAGTTCGTCCAGGGTGAAGCTGGTAAGAAAGCCAAGGCTGCCCATGTTGATCGGCAAGATGGGGATTCGACGCGGCGCTGCCAGACGCGCGGCGGCGAGCATGGTGCCGTCGCCCCCGAGAACGAGCAGGAGCTGCGAAGCATCCGCCACGAGGGAACGGGAGCGGCCTTTGGAGTTACCGGGCAGGGCAGCCGCCGTCTCTTCGTCGAGAACAGGCTTGACGCCATGAGCTTCGAGCCATTTCAACAAAGGAGGAACGACGACGGAGAGTTGTTCGCGGCGTGGGCGGGACAGAATGCCGATGGCATGGAAAGTTTGTCTGGGCTGCATGGGTCTTGCGATTCTACTCCAGTGATTTTTTTCGCGCGTGGAGAAAATACTCCTGATTGCCTTCGGCGCCGGCAAGACGGCTGGGGCAAGTTCCGAGACACTTTAAGCCGAGAGATCCCACGTATTTGCGCACGGACAGAACCGCTTTTTCGTGAAGCTTTTCATCCTTCACGATGCCGCTATGGCCGATTTCTTCGCGGCGCAATTCGAATTGGGGCTTAACAAGGATGAGGAAGATAGCGCCGGATTTCGCCACTCTTGCGGCCGGGGCAATCACTTTTCTGACGGAGATAAAAGAGACGTCGATGGTTACGAGATCAATTTGTTCGGGAACATCTTCAGCGCGCAGTTCGCGCGCGTTGCGCTGCACGGGGATGACACGGCCGTCCTGGCGGAGTTTCCAGTCGAGCTGTTCGACGCTCACGTCGACGGCGTAGACGCGAGCCGCGCCGTGTTGCAGCAGACAATCGGTGAAGCCGCCGTGCGAGGAGCCGATGTCCAGACAGATGCGATGTTCTGGATGGATTGAAAAATCTTGAAGCGCGCCTTCGAGTTTGAAGCCGCCGCGGCTGACATATTTCTGCAGCCTGCTGGTGACTTTAACTTCGGCGTTACTGGCCACCGGCAGGCCGGCTTTTTCCACGCGCTTGCCGTCCACTTGAACTTCCCCCGCAAGGATCATGGCCGCGGCCTTTTGGAGAGATTCAGCGAGCCCGCGCTCGACGAGAAGATCATCGAGCCGCCGGCGAGCTGGCTTGCGTTTCATGGCAAGGGGGCGCCCGTCAAGTGCGGCGCAGGACGAGGAATTCGGCAATTTCGCGGAGGCGGGAAGAGCGATCGGCAAACGGCGAGAGTTCGGCAATGGCTTTGTTCGCGAGGTCGCTGGCAATCTGGTGAGAGCGTTCGAGGCCGTAAACCGCGGGATAGGTAGCCTTCTGTTGAGCAAGATCTTTTCCGGCGGTTTTGCCGAGAGCGGCGGAAGATTCCTCGACATCCAGAATATCGTCGGTTACCTGAAAGGCCCAGCCGATGGTTTCACCGAATCGACGGAGGCGCGCGACGTCCTCGGGACTTGCGCCGGCACACAAAGCGCCAGCTGTGACCGACGCGCGAATGAGCGCAGCTGTTTTCGAGCGGTGAATGTATTCGAGCATCTGCGCGTCGACGGATTTGCGCTCGGCTTCGATGTCGGCGACCTGGCCACCGACCATGCCATTGATGGTACCGGCGGCGGCGGCGATTTCGGCAAGGACAGCGACGCGGCGTTCGGCGGCGACGGGGGTCGCGCCAATGATCTCGAACGCGAGAGTAAGCAGCGCGTCACCGGCAAGGATGGCAAGGGCCTCACCGAATTTTTTGTGGCAAGTGGGTTTGCCGCGGCGGAGGTCGTCATTATCGAGGGCTGGCAAGTCATCGTGGATCAAAGAGTAGGTGTGGATGAATTCGAGGGCGCAGGCGGGGTGCAACGCGGGAGTGATGTCGCTGGAGAAAATGCGGGCTGCTTCCAGACAGAGGATGGGACGCATGCGTTTTCCGCCAGCGAAGACGCTGTAACGCATGGCCGTATGGATAGAAGACGGTGGGGTGGATTCTGCTGGAAGGAGGCGCTCGAGAGCAGCGTCAACGGCGAGACGGTCCTCTTCGAAGAAAGCAGAGAGTTTCATCGCGCGAGAGAAACGGTTGCCATACAGCAGTTGGGAGGAATCACGATTCGGGCTCCCGCTCGGGGTCGAAGGCCTCGGCAGCAAGCTTGCCATCCGCTTTTTTTAGAAGAATTTCGACGCGGCCTTCTGCCTCTTCGAGTTGTTTCTGGCATTCGCGGGAGAGCGCCACGCCTTCTTCGAAGAGCTTCATCGCATCGTCCAGCGAAAGCTGGGGGCTTTCGAGCCGGCGGACCACCTCTTCGAGGCGCGCCAGGGAACGCTCGAAATCGGGCTTCTTCGGCGGTTCGGGTCTTTTGGGAGCAGGTGAATTCACGCGATGGGCCTTTGTCCTCTTACTGCGGTCATTTTTGGCACCGGCGGCAATAATACGTGGAGCGGCCGCCCCGCACGACGCGCTGTATCGGGGCTCTGCAGCGGCGGCAGGGTTTGCCTTCGCGGCCATAAACGCGAAGAATCTTTTCGAGGCCCTGAAACCACCACGCCGAGTCGCGAAAGTCGGGCGCGGGATGCAAACAGCATTCTAAGGCACGCGCGAGAACGGACACAATTGCTTTGTGGAGGCGGCGGGACTCGTGCGGTTTTAAGGAGCCGGCGCGGCGACGAGGATTGAGGCGGGCGTGCCAGAGTGACTCGCAAGAGTAGATGTTGCCAAGACCTGCAACGCGGTTCTGGTCCATAAGAAAATCTTTCAGTGGACGCACGGAGGCGGAGAGTAATTCGCGGAAACGCGCGACGGTGAAGTCTTTTGAGAGCCCATCGACGCCGAGAGAGGAAAGTCCGGTGCTGTTTTCGATGGATTCCCAGGCATGCACGCGGCCGAAATGGCGGCGGTCCGCAAAGCCGAGGACACCGGTCCCGAATTCAAATGCGACGTCGACGTGAACGCCATTTT
>QHYN01000173.1 GCA_003224145.1 Acidobacteriota bacterium | reverse complement strand
CGGCCCACCGCTGACGGCCACCACGATGTACTGCTTGCCATGCACCATGTACGTCATGGGTGAGCCGCTCTGCGGGGCCGACATGTAAACGGCGCCGACTTCTTTTCCGGTGGCCTTGTCGTAGGCGCGCAGCATCGCGCCGCGCGGATGATCCGCGGTTGTGGTCACTTGCCCTTCGCCAGCGATGACCAGTGTTTTCGTTACCAGCGTTCCGATGTTGTAGGTCTCCTGGCCGGTGCGTGGGATGTTCATGCCCTTCAAGAGCTCGGAATTGCGCACCACGTCCGGTGTTTCACCGTGCGCGATCTGCCAGACGATCTCGCCTTTATCGAGATTGATCGCCGTGATGGTTCCGTAAGGCGGCTTAACCAGCGGCAGACCATCTATATCCAACCGCACATACTGGCTGGGAGGCCGCTTCTTCGGCAGTTTCGGCGAATCGGCTCCCGCGTTTTCACCCGGCCCCCTCAAGATTTGGACGTCTCTTCCGGCGGTTCCCGAAATGTAGTTGATGTCCGAGACTTCCTTTGGCGCAGGAACCAAGCCGATGGGCTCGATGCAGGAGTTGCACGCGTACACATAAACCGTATGAGTTTCGGGATCGTACGACCCACCGGGCCAGTTGGTGCCGCCTGAGGCGGTCCCCATCGTGAGCGTGCCCAGCGGCCCTTCGAGTTTGCTTACCGTGGGCGGTGTAAAGACCGGACCGAGATGGTACTTCGAGGCAATTTCTTTGCCGCGCTCGCGCAGCGCCGGAGTGAAATCGATCAAGTCATCGATGGAGACGCCGTTGCGGCTATACGCGCCTGGCTTCGTAGGAATCGGCTGCGTCCGCGAATACCATTCGCCGGGCACGTTGCCGACTTCCACGGGCCGCTCAGGCATCGGCCAGATCGGCTTCCCAGTGATGCGATCGAACACATAGAGGAAGCCTTGCTTCGTCGGCTGCGCCACCGCTTTGACCGGTTTCCCGTCCACGGTAATGTCCGCGAGGACGGGCGCAGACGAAATATCCATATCCCAGAGCGGATGGTGCACCAATTGGAAGTGCCACTTGCGCTCGCCCGTTTTGAGGTCCACGCAAACCAGTGTCTCGCCGAACAAGTTATTTCCCGGGCGGTGTCCGCCGTAGAAATCGCTGGTTGGTGATTCCACGGGCAAATACACAAGGCCGAGTTGCTCGTCCACGGTGATTTGCGTCCACACGCCGGTGTTGCCCGTGTATTCCCCCGAACCCTTCTCCCAAGTGTCATAACCAAACTCGCCTTTCTTCGGAATGGTGTGGAAAATCCAGAGCCGTTTGCCCGTGTGTACATCGAAGCCGCGGACGTAACCCTTATTGTTGCGCATGCTTCGCGGCGTCATGCCTTCGCGAAACGCCGCGCCGACGATGACCGTGTCTTTCGCCACCACCGGCGCCGATTGAATCCCGATTTCGCCGGTCTCCAGGTCGGGGAAGATTTCCTGGTCGTCATTCAGTTTCAGGTCCACCACGCCGTTTTCTCCGAAGGACGGAACGCGCATGCCGGTCTTGGAATCCAGGCAAATCAGTCGAAAACCAGGGGTCACATAGAAAATGCGCTCCTCCTTACCGTCGGACCAATACGCCAATCCGCGGCCCGAAAGCTGCCGTGGAGCCGCACCGCCGCGCTTGCCCTCATGTTCGCCATGAATCCAGAACAACTCTCCGGTCTCCGGATCGAGGGCAATCATGGCCCGGCGCGATCCGGCGGTGGCGTACAGAACGCCATTGACCATCAGCGGCGTTCCCTCGAGCTTGTACTCCGGCCGGTCTCCGAAATTGTCCGTTTTGATGCGCCAGGCAATTTCGAGGTCGCTGAAATTGGATGCGTTGATCTGATCCAGCGGCCGGTATCGCGTTCCCGCCACATCGGCCGCGTACGAAAACCACTCCGTATCTTTCGGGTGGAACTGCGCCGACGCAATGGCTGGAACCAAGCCAAGCGCCACAACCAAACTACCAAATTGCAGACTCCCCTTCCTCACTGTTCTGGAAAACATGTCACCTTTCTCCTGAAACTCAGCGCCCCACCGTTGCCGTGCGCGAAGTACGCGCAAGTCTAAGCCCGCAGAATCCTACTGCAAAGGATTAGTTTTTTTCATCTGTATTTTCAGGTACCTCGTGGTGAAGCAGTTGCGCCGCCTTCTCCGGTGAACGTCGATTGCCGGTAATAACTCCAAGCGATATGATGCGGCGCGCGAAAATTTTCTCTCGTCTGCGCGCGGACGAGGCCATTTTACATGCCGATCGATTGAGGAATTGCCATGCCATCGCGCCAGAGATTTGCCACTGTTCTTACCTTGCTCGTGCTGTTTCTTGCGAGCGGATTTGTGGATGCTCAGGATCGCCCCATCGTTCTGAAAGCGTCGACCGTTCTCGATGGCAAAGGGAAGATCCTTCACAACACGATCATCGTCGTCAAAGGCGGAAAGATTGCGCGCCTCGGCGGAGCCGCGCCGCAAGGAGCGATCACCTACGATCTCACGGGGATGACCGTCACACCCGGTTGGATTGATGCGCACGTTCATCCCACCTGGCATTTCGACGTCAACGGTCACCTCGCCGGTGAGAACGAGCCCAAGGAGCAGACGATCCTCGCCGCGGCCGCCAACAGTTGGAAAATGCTTGCCGCTGGCTTCACCACGGTGCAAAGCCTCGGCTCTCCTCTCGACAAGGACCTCCGCGACGCCATCGACCGCCTGGGGTTGCCGGGGCCGAGAATTCTTACTTCGCTCGAGCCCATCTCCGGCAAAGGCGAGGCCACCGGTACGCCCGAAGAACTGCGCGCCATGGTCCAGCAGCGCACCAAGGACGGCGCGGACGTCATCAAGATTTTCGCCTCAGGCAGCATCCGCCAAGGCGGCAAGCCCACGTTCTCTCAGGACCAACTGAACGCCATTTGCGGCGAAGCCAAGAAGCTCGGCCTCCGAGCCGTCGTGCACGCTTACGGGCCCACCGTCCGCATGGCCTCGCTCGCCGGCTGCACGGAAGTCGAACATGGCCTTTATGCCTCCGACGATGATCTCCGCTTCCTCGCCGAGCAAGGCACGTACTTCGATCCCCAAGCCGGCCTGATCATCCAGAACTATCTCGACAACAAAGCGCACTACCTCGGCGCTCCGTTCTTCACGGAAGAAAGCTTTACCATCATGGAAAAAGCGCTGCCCGAGGATCAGGAACTCTTCCGCAGGGCCATCGCAACACCTGGCCTCAAAGTCGTCTTCGGCACGGATGCTGTCGCCGGCGCCCACGGTCGCAACGCCGAGGAATTCCTCTATCGTGTGCAGACTTGCGGCCAGGATCCTATGGCGGCGCTCGTCTCCGCTAACTCTTTGGGCGCGGAAGCCCTTGGCCTGCAAAACCGCATTGGCTCCATCGCTCCAGGACTCGAAGCCGACATCATCGCGCTCGATGGCGATCCTCTTAAGGACATTACCGCCGTTCGCCGCGTCGTTTTCGTCATGAAGGGCGGCAAGGTATTTGTGAATCAGACGGCCACGCGAGGTAGATGAGCGCGCAATGATCGCCAGCGTTCTTTCCTCTCTTGTACTTTTGCTCTTGTTCTCCTTCACGACTCATGCGCAAGCGCAGTGGTGGAAGGTTCAGACCAGTGGGGTGGATACGAACCTGCGCGGCGTGAGTGTTGTCAATGTTCCGGATGGAAAAGGCGTCCACGTGCCGGTCGTTTGGGCATCGGGCTCGAATGGCGTGATTCTGAAATCGCTCGATGAAGGCAAAACGTGGAAGCGCCTGCACGTCGCCGGCGGGGAAGCGCTCGACTTTCGCGGTATCGTCGCGTTCAATGCCTCCGTCGCCTACGTCATGTCCAGCGGTGAAGGCGAAAAGTCGCGCATCTATAAAACCACCGACGGCGGCGAAACGTGGAAGCTGCAATATACCGACAGGCGCAAAGAGTTCTTTCTCGACGCCATCGCCTGCCTTTCGGAAAAAGATTGCGTGGCCTTGAGCGATCCTATCGACGGCAAGTTTCTTCTATTGAAGACCACGGACGGGGAGCAGTGGAGTCCGCTTCCGAGCGACAACATCTTCGGTACCGGCGGCTCGGCGGCTCGCGTGTTCCGCTCATGGGACCGGGGGCACAGTTGGACGGTTGCAGAAACGCCCATTATTCACGGCAATGCGTCGTCCGGGATTTTTTCAATTGGCGCCGACGAGAACAATAGAGTCATCGTGCTGGGCGGAGATTACAAGGAGCCGAACCGATCCTCCGGAACCGCGGCCTATTCGCTTGATGGCGGCAAGACGTGGCAACTCGCTGCCCAGATGCCCGGCGGCTATCGCTCTGCCTTGGCCACGTTGACGATGGACGCTGGGTGGCCGTCGGGCCGACCGGCGAAAATATCACCAATGATTACGGCGTTCACTGGAAGCACACCGATTTGTTGAATCTCAATGCCGTGGCGATCCTGGACGTCGCTACCGGCTGGGCGGTCGGCCCCAACGGCACGATCGCGCGCTTCGTGAATCACTACAATTACGAAATCCGCTATCGCCAGCCGCGCCGAAACACGCGCCATTCTGCTTCCGCCATTGCCGACTAAAACCAGAAGGTATAGGCTCCGGCGTTGAAGCGATTGCGATTTTCAATTCATGCGCGGCCCTTTCCCACGTCGAATACCTCTACGAACTGGCGCAGACCAATTGAGTGGAGCATCGTGACTCTGCCGGAAAACTCCAGCGAGCGCTCTTCTCCCAGCGGCGGGCTCGCGCGGCATCTCGGCCTCTTCGGCACCACCATGGCCGTGATGGGCGGCATCATCGGCGCTGGTATCTTCATCAATCCGTACCTCGTTGCCGAACGCGTCCACACCTCGTTCCTTATCTTGGCTGTGTGGGTTGCCGGCGGTGTGATCGCACTTCTCGGTGGCTTCATCTATGCCGAGCTCGCCGCGCGCTTGCCGGTGGTCGGCGGACAGTACGCGTACCTACGCGAAGCTCTTCATCCCGGAGTCGCGTTTCTTTACGGCTGGGTGCTGCTTCTGGTCATTCAGACCGGCGGCATGGCTGCGGTCGCCGTCACGTTTGCGCGCTATTTCCTCGAGCTCACGCATTGGCCCTTCAGCGATTCCTTCATAGCCGCCGCCGCATT
>QHYN01000011.1 GCA_003224145.1 Acidobacteriota bacterium | reverse complement strand
GGAAAAACGACCCTGCTGCGATGAACAGCCCAAAGCACATGCGCCAGAGATGCCGCGCGATGCGCTTGGCTCCAAGAACGCCGCCGCGCACCAGCATGCGCACGTCCCCCGCGGCAGCCAGCAGACACACGGAACCCCCATCAATCAGTTGGGCCATTCTACTTCTGATTAGTCTAGCCGTGAAAACGAACAAGACACTCGCAGGCGCAAATGTGCTTCTCCGCCCCTTAGAGTGCGGAGCGTCTTTAAGCCTTAGGCGCTTTGAGGCTGGCCTCAGGCTGTGTGTGCTGCCCTGCCCGTTCCAAAATGCTGATCCAGGGTCTTGGTTGCGGCTTCCAAAACGAGGCGACAATCACGGCATTGATTCAGATGCCGCTCGATCTCACGTTCCACGCTCGGCGAGAGCTTCCCTTCCAAGTACCAGCAAATCAAATGGACGGTGTCTCGACAGTCCATATGTCCTACTTCCTCAGGTCCGGCGAGGGCCCAACCGCCCAATCTTTTTGGGGCATTTCATGTGCCAAACAATCAAGCGGTGAAACCAAGCTCTAAGGTCTTCTAGATGAGTCGGTTGCCAAACAGCTCTGGAACTGGCAGATTCAAGAGGCGTAGTCCAACTAGATAAAGTTTACAAAGCAGGAGAGGCAAGGGTGGTGACCTGCTCCCCGAAATTTAGTCCAGCCAAAACTTAGCTTTTCCGGGTATACAACCACATGAGGATTTGTCTGCAATGAGAACCTTCCTTCTGGCGGAGAAAACGTGTCAGCATAGTGCAATGAAACACCCAAAACAAAACAAGCGCCCTCCGCAGACCCATCCATCTGCCTTGGCAGTACCTTCGTATCATCGCATTCTGGTTAAGCATGGCCTGATTGAAAAAACTCTGTCCATCCCCGATGCGTATGAAGTGTTTTTGAAAGTGGGCGCTGACCCAGAAGTACAGAAACTCCGTCGTAAGGTAGCACGCGGCAACAAAATGAAACACGTTCCCGCTTTGTATCTGGCCACAGCGATGGCTCTGCAAGGCATGACCAAGCAGGAGCTTGAAGCTCTGAAATTGCGGATTGAAGAGAAGCGAGTATGAGCGCCCCAGCTATTGTATGCGCATCCGCACAACTCGCTGCCGCAGCTCCAACCAGCCCGCAGAAGATATGTCTTGGCGATTTACGAGCAGCGATGCTTGCTGATGTGGGGGATCAAGTCTCGTTGATGAAACACGATCTCGCCGATCTGCTTCGCGGATTGAGACCATAATCAACCCTCGGTTCTGACGAGAAGGGGCTGGCGATATCGCCAGCCCCTCGCTACTTCGTCTTCGGCCCGGCTCTCTTTAGCGAGCGCCAGCCACCGCCGCCATTGCATGCGTTCCCATGGTCTGGGTTCCCACATTCACCTTGATCTGCTTTGGCTTTGCTTCCTCGCGCTTCGGTATGCTCAGCGTCAGCACGCCATTCTGATAATCGGCCTTGATGGCCTCCGACTTCACGGAATTCGCCAGCGAGAAGCTCCTGCAGAACGAGCCATACGCGCGTTCGATGCGCAGGTAGTTGTCCTCGTTCACCTCATTTTCAAACTTGCGTTCGCCGCGAATCGTGAGGACATTGTTCTCCACACGGATGTCCAGGTCCTGCGGATTCACATCCGGCAGGTCCGCCTTCACGACCAGTTCATTCTCGGTCTCGTAGATGTCGACGGCCGGGGCCCAAGGGGTCAAGTTCGACTCCTCGCCGGTGCGTCCCACCACATCGCCAAACACGCGATTGATCTGTTCCTGCAAGGTCGTAGCCCCGCGGAATGGTAGTTCCAAGCGATTCATGATTCTCATTTCAGCCACCTTCTTAAACGTCTCTGTCTTGGCCAAGGGTAATTTCAGCTAACTCATGTCGGCTCAGGTTACCGTCTGGCTTCCTCGTACTTAACCAGAATAAGTTAAGCATGTCACATTGTCAAGCTAAATCTTTCCATCAATTAAGCGCAGGAAGTTAAGTCCAAACCGAGGTGCGTGTCCTCAATGCTCAGCCGCCTGCCGCACCCTCCAAATTTGAGGGTGCTGGGCCGACGCTCGATCCCGCCAAGACCTCCTGGCTGGCCCATCCATGGAGGTGTGCAACGGTGGCGCTGCTTCCCGCGCGCTCGGACCTGGTCGGAGTTCTGCCCTTCGCTAGCCTCCTTCTTCTCTTCGATGCGATGAGCACCGTTGCTGGCGGGTGGAGCACCCTTGACGCGATGAGATGATCTTGGTGCCGCATCCCTTTGGGGTTTGGTTCATCAAAGGGTGCGGGTTTCGACTCTGCCTTTTGTTGCTCGCCTCGCGCCCATGCCCGTTGCCTTTCATGATAGACTTTCGCAAAGAGGACACTCGCTTGAAGCAAAAGAGAAAATTCACCGTGTTGATTGAGCAGGACGAGGAAGGCTACTACGTCGCGACTGTTCCCGCTCTTCACGGTTGCCACTCCCAGGCCAAGAACCTCGACACTCTGATGAAGCGCGTGCGCGAAGTGATCCAGCTTTGCCTGGAAGAACAGAATGCAGACCCAGGTTCCCTCGAGCTCGTCGGCATCCAACAGATCTCTGTATGACCCGTCTTCCCCGTGGTACGGGGAAGGACGTAGTCCGCGCCCTTCAGAAGGCGGGCTTTTTCGTAGACCGCACCCGGGGCAGTCACGTTTTCCTGAAGTATCCCGATGGCCGGGCCACAGCCGTGCCGGTACATATGCTGTAAGTCCTTTGTTTGCCGCTCTTACGAAAACTGCCGGGGGGTGGGGGTATTATTCCCATTCTGGAACCGCGCATCCCGGAGGCGCGCGGTTACGGCACGACTGAAGTCGTGCCCTCCCGAAGAATGGGGAGCGGGGTGGAACAAGCAAAGATCAGCGGTGGTGGAGGCGTTCGAGCTGGGCTTCGAGGTCGCGGACGCGCTTGTGCAATTCAGGAAGGTGATTCAGTGCCGCCATCATCTTCAGCCATTCCCGGTTTTCGACTGCGGGATACCCGGAATAGAGGGCGCGGGGCGGGACGTCGTTGGGCACGCCACTCTGGGCAGTGATGACCGTGCCGTCGCCGACGCTGAGGTGGCCGGCGGTGCCGACTTGTCCGGCGAGAATGCAGTTAGCTCCGATTTTCGTGGAACCGGCAAGGCCGACCTGGCCGCAGAGCAGGGTATTGGCGCCGACTTGCGAAGCGTGACCGACGAGAACCAGGTCGTCGAGCTTGGCACCGCGCCGGATGCGCGTTTCGCCGACCGTGGCGCGGTCCACGCAAGCGTTGGCTTGCACTTCGACGTCGTCCTCGAGGACCGCGGGACCCGACTGCGCCATCTTGTACCAAGTGCCATCCTGCCGTTTGGCAAAACCAAAGCCGTCACCGCCGATGACGACCCCGTTTTGCAAAACGACGCGGTTGCCGATGCGACAAAATTCCCGGACGACGGCGTGGGCGTGGGCGAAGAAATCATCACCGATTTTCGCGCCGCGGTAGATGCTGACGAAACTGTGCAGGACGGCGTTGCAGCCGATCTCGACTTGTTCTTCGATGTAGCAATACGGGCCGATGTGCGCGCCCTCTCCAATCCTGGCGGTTTTCGCGATGATGGCCGTCGGGTGAACCCCCGGAGCATAACGCGGTGGCTGGTAGAAGAGCTCGATGGCATGAGCGAAAGCCAGATAGGGATTTGCGGAGCGAAGAGCGGCGAGCGGGGGCAGAGACGAGTCGCGCTCGATGGCGACACCCTCCTCGAGCAGCACAGCTCCCGCGCGCGTGGTCTTCAGGAGCGAGAAATATTTGCGGTTGGCCATGAAAGTCACTTGATCGGGTCCGGCATGCTCAATGCCAGCGACGCCGCGCACTTCGGTGTCGGGTGGACCCTCGAGGCGACAGCCTAATTTTGGTGCGAGTTCGGAGAGTTTCATCGTGAAGACTCCTAACAGAATTTCTTACCAAGAACGAGAGAGCATCTGCGAGCGCTGGCAAGGACGTGCCAAAGCCGCGATGGTTGCCAAGCTGGGGCGCAGCATGCTGCGCCCCTACAGGTGAAATGACTCGAAGCAGCCCCGTCTCACAGAGGCCAAAGGAAGTATAGACGCTTTGGCTTATTCGTTAAAAAGGCGAGGCTGCGCTGCGGCGGCCGCAGCCGCGGCGGGCTTGCGGCGGGCTATGCCTACGACGCCGAGAACCGTGAGTTCGGAGAGCGAGGAGCGAGGCACAAAGATTCGATCCGTGGAGGAATTCAGGTCGGGAGGCGTGATTTGCAAACCATTTTCCAATAAGGAGAGGAGGTCGTTGGGAATGACCCCTTCGAGAGTTTCGCCATCATTGAATCGAAGCCTAACCCACAAACCGTCCAGCTTGGGACGGCTCAAAAACACTTTGCGCTCGGGTTCGAAGTCGTCTGAAAAATCGCGAACGAAATAGATGGAACGTATCTTCGCGAGGGGGACTTCCAGGTGTTCGCCGTCGGGAGTGAGCACGTCGATGGGGTCGAGTTGGCCGAGGCGCGTGGGATTCAAATAGCCACGCTGAGACTTTTTGTCGGAAAGCAGAAGGACGACCTTCTTGTGCGTCGAGGCTGGGGTCTTGGTTTTCAAAATCGGCAAATCCCGGATCGGAAAATCGTAAATTTGCTAAGCGGCAAAATGTATGTTATGTTAAGCAGGTTTTTCCTGTCAAGTTATTGTTTTCATTAGGGTTAGGGCTTCGGAGCACGGCCCGTTGACCGATAAAAAGCATATCCTCAAATCAGCGTCGATCATCTCTCTGGTCACGATTGTCAGCCGAGTGCTCGGCTACGTGCGCGACCAGCGCATCACGCTCCTCCTTGGAACAACCTTGACGGCTGACTCTTACTTTCTGGCCTATCGTATCCCCAATATTTTCCGGCGGCTGGTCGCTGAAGGGTCCATGACCGCGTCCTTTATCCCCGTTTTCACAACCTATATGAGAGAGAAGTCCAAGGAGGAGCTGTGGGAGTTCGCTAACCGCTTGTTCTGGACCATGGCCCTGGTGGTGGCGGTCATCACCGTCTTAGGCATGGTCTTTTCCCCCATCGTAGTGCACACGTTCACTTCCAGTTCGGGGAAAAGCGTGTCTTGGGACGAAGCGGTGACGCTGAACCGGATTATTTTTCCGTATCTTTTCTTCATCGCGCTGGCTGCACTGGCCATGGGCATCCTGAACTGCTTCCATACCTTCGGATTGCCGGCGGCGACGCCGGTGCTTCTGAATCTGTCCATCATTGTCTTTTCTGTTGGAGCGGTTTGGCATTACTTCAAAGAGCCCGCAGTTTCGCTGGCGGTGGGCGTGTTGGTAGGGGGCGTGCTTCAGTTTCTAATGCAAGTTCCGTTGCTGGTTCAAAAGGGGATGCGATTCAATTTTGGAATATCGTTCCATCACCCCGGCATCCGGAACGTAGCGCAATTGATGATTCCCCGGTTTTTCGGAATCGGGATCGGACAGATCAACTTCTTTGTCGATACGTATTTTGTCCTGGCAAAGGGCATGCCACAGGGGAGTCTGGCCGCGCTGTCTGTGGCTGACCGCGTCATGGAGCTTGTTCTGGGGGGTTACGCCATCGCGGTGGCGACGGCCATCCTGCCGATGATGTCGCACCAGGCGGCGGCCAATGATTATGAGTCCCTGAAGAAAACGTTAGCGTTCTCCGTACGAATCGTCGCGTTCATCACAATTCCGGCCGCGCTGGGTCTTATGATTTTACGTGAGCCCATCATCCGGGTGCTGTTTCAGCACGGCCAGTTCGTTGCGGAATCCACGCGCTTAACGGCGCGAGCGCTGCTCTATTACGCGATCGGATTGCCGGCGCTGGCGTCCGTCAAATTGGTCGTTCCGGCGTTTTATTCGACGCGCGATACGAAAACACCGGTTATTGTGGCTTCCATTTCACTGGTCATTAACATCCTACTGAATATCCTGTTTCTTGAGGTTTTCTTCAAGCGCGTCCAGAACGGCGGCCCGGCGCTGGCGACGGCGTTGGCAACTTTCTTCGACTTTTTCGCCTTGTTCATCATTTTCCGGCTGCGGTACGGTTCGATGGGAACCATGCAAATCTTGCGTTCTTTCTCGAAAATCTTCGTGTGCGCAGGAATCATGGGGGTGGCGTGCTGGTTCGGGAACTATTACACGGCCTTCACAGTAAATTCCCGCTTCCTCGTGCAACTCTCGGTTTTTGCGGGACTGATCACGGGAGCCACGGTCCTTTATCTCCTTCTGGCATGGGTCTTCCGGTGCCGCGAGATCGAAGAGGTTTACGGCATCGCTGTTCGGCGCCGGCCGGCCGGGGAAAGTGGTTACGCGGAGCTCTGATGGAGATTTCGGCCGCCACCTCGTCGTTCTTGACACACGTAAAGGTCGAAAAAGGCCTGGCTTCCAACACCGTGGCTGCCTATCGCCGCGACCTGGCGAAGTTCAATGCGTTCGCGCAAAAGCGCAAGCTCGCACTGGAGGCGGTGAGTCGCGACGACTTGGTGGACTTCCTGGCGGGCCTATACCGGCAAAAGCTGGAGAGCAAAAGCGTCGCCCGGCACCTGGTTTCGCTACGAAATTTCTTCCGGTTCGCGCAGATTCACGAATTGATCCCTGCCGATCCTTCCGTGAATCTCGAATCACCGAAAATCCGGCGCTCCCTGCCCGGGTATCTTCGGCTGGAAGAGGTTGAACGATTGTTGGCGCAGCCTGACGCGAAGACGGCATTGGGATTACGCGACCGCGCCATGCTGGAAGTTTTATACTCGGCCGGGTTGCGTGTCTCAGAACTGATTGGAATGCGAGTCACGGATTTGGATAGCAAAGTGGGCTGCGTGCGTTGTATCGGCAAGGGGGACAAGGAGCGGATCGTCCCGGTTGGCAAGAAAGCGCTCAGTATGGTGGAAAGATACCTTCGCGACGCCAGGCCGAAGTTGATCCGCAAGGCAGCAGGTAGCCCGACCCTGTTTGTTAATCGCCGTGGCGTGGCCCTCAGCCGCGTCGGCGTGTGGAAGATTCTGTCCGCTTACGGGCGGCGGGCAGGTTTGCGCGCCCCGCTGACGCCCCACACGTTGCGGCATAGTTTTGCCACGCACTTGCTGGAGCGTGGAGCGGACTTGCGGTCAGTGCAACTGATGCTGGGCCATGCGGATATTTCCACCACGCAAATCTATACGCACGTGGTGGAAGAGCGGTTGAAGCAGATCTACAAGGCGCATCACCCGCGTGCATAACGCGGAAGGCCAAGGGAACCCATTGCGGGTGCCTCCGTGGCGGTCAGCGCGGACACCCTGAAGCAGAAGGAGCGCAATGCCAGATTACATGTTCTTGCTGGAAAGCCGTCTCTCACCGGAGCAGCGGGCCGCCATGATGCGCGTGCAGGAACTCTCCGCCGCGCTGGGGTTCAATGTGTACCTGACGGGGGGAACCGTCCGCGACCTGATTACCGGCGCGTCCCTGCGCGATTTGGACTTTACCGTGGAAGGAAATCCGTCGCGAATCGCACGTGAATTGGAAAAGGGTGGCGCGAAAATCCTCCTTGAGGATGAGAAGTACCGTCACATCGAGGTTTTGTTCGCCGGAGACTGCGAGGGCAGCATTTCGGCGGCGCGCGACGATTATTATGTCCGCCCGGGAACACGTCCCGAAATGCGTTGGTCGACGATCATGGAGGATCTCCGGCGGCGAGATTTTTCCCTGAACGCCATCGCCATCTCCCTGAATCCCGCCTCGCGCGGCTTGTTGCTGGACCCAACGAACGGGTTGTCCGATATCGAGCGGGCCGAGGTACGCGCCCTGACCATTCACAGTTTCACGAATCAGCCTGTGCGCTTGTTGCGGTTGTTGCGATTTTCCGCCCGGATGGGCTTCAAGATTGAGCAGCGTACGCAGGAATGGTTCGATCTGGCCCTCGAACGAGAGCTCCAGCACACGATTGATCCGGAGGACGCCGGCACCGAACTCCGCGAAGCCGCCAAGGAAGAACGGCCAACGGTGGTACTGAAATCCTGGGAAGAACATGAATTGCTGGAAGCCGTCAACCCGGTCCTGGCGAAGAAACATCCCGACTACGAGGCGATCAGTCGCTTGGTGAAGGTACGCGAAGATCTATTCACCGCGGGTTTTCGCCCCAGACTTGCCACGCCGATGCTGCTTGCCATCTTGGGGCGTCTGAAAGATCGCGAACAAGCTAGTGTTCTCTCCAAGGCAGGGTTCCGTTCCTCCGAATTGGAATCCGTGCTGACGTTCGAGGAAAAAGCGCATGACGCCCAGAAACAGCTTTCGGGGAAAAAGAAGCAGGCGCCGATCGACGCATACCGATTTCTCGAGAAGCTTCCCCTCGAGCAAGTTGCTTATTTGCTGGCGGAATCCAATAACAGCACGGCCCTTTCCAAAATTCGCGCGTACCTGCACAAGTGGCGCCCGACGCGCAACGGTCTGCCGCAGGTTGCGAATGAACTGGAAGCGCTGGGAATGCCCCGAGAACCGAAGTTCGATCAAATTGTAGAACAGGTCTTCGCCATTCAGCTTACCGGACGGGGGAAGACACCGCAAGAGCGTGAGAAAATTCTACGAAAGCTAAGCGGGATCAAGGAACAACCGAAAAAGAAGGAGAAAGAAAAGAAGGGGTCAAAAGGCAGCAGCAAGGCGCGCGCGGCTGCAGGAATCGGTCAGGCCGCGAAGCAAAAACACGCTGCGGCAAAAGCGGCGATGAAGCAGGCTTCGAAAGGGAAGCGTGGTTCATCCAAACACTCCGGGAAAATAGCCGGCGGCGCTTATCAGGGCAAGCATTCGGGTGTGGCCAGGAAAAGCAGAGGCCGTTAGTGAACTCGCCCGGGATCCATGATTGTGACTTGTGAGAAAAGTCAGATTCTGTAATGCAAATCTCTTGAGAGAGTCTTAGAATCGAGTGCCATGGGGCAGACGCAGTTCGTTCATCTCCACGTTCATACAGATTACAGCCTGCTCGACGGGGCTTGTGAAACTTCCGAGCTGCTGGATGAAGCTTCGCGACAGAAAATGCCGGCGGTCGCCATCACCGACCACGGCAATCTCTTCGCCGCAGCGAATTTCTTCCACGAAGCGAGTAAACGGGACGTCAAGGCGATCATCGGCTGCGAAGTCTACGTAGCAAGAGGCAGCCGGCATGACCGGGGTGAAAAGACGAACGGCGGCAGCGGGCAAGACCGTGGCGATGGTGAACCAGGCATGCGGGGCACGAACCACCTCGTCCTTTTGTGCGAATCGCTGGAGGGTTACCACAACTTAATCAAACTGGTGTCTGCCGGCTTCCTCGAAGGATTTTATTACAAACCGCGCATCGACTATGAGGTTCTGTCGAAACACAGCAAAGGCTTGATCGCCCTCTCCGCTTGCTTGCGCGGTGCCGTGACGGAGGCGGTGGCAGATCAAAAGTACGACCAGGCGCGAGAGAACGCTTACCGTTTGCGCGACATATTTGGCAAAGGCAATTTCTTTCTGGAGATTCAGGACCAGGGCCTGGAGATCGAAAAAGGCGTGAACAAAGAATTGGTCCGTCTTTCCAAGGAAACGGGCATCCCGCTGGTTGCCACCAACGATTGTCACTACCTGCATCACGAAGACGCCCACGCCCAGGACGTTCTGCTCTGCATCCAAACTGGCAAAACCATGGGCGACGCGAATCGTATGCGATTCGCGACCGACCAGTTTTACTTCAAGAGCGCGGCGGAAATGGCTCAAGTTTTCGGGGAGATCCCCGACACACTGAGTCGCACCGTGGACATTGCTTCGCGTTGTCACGTGAAGATCGAGCGGATTGCGAATCCGTTTCCGGAATTCAAGGTTCCGGAGGGATATGACTCGTCAAGCTATTTTGAAAAAGTGGTGCGCGAGGGTTTTGCCGCGCGTGTTCCTTATCTCGAACACTTAGCGAAACAGGGGTCTCTGCGAAATCCGCTGGTTGCGTACGAGCGCCGCCTCACCTCTGAAATCGAAATGATCAAGAAGATGCGCTACGAGGGGTACTTCCTGATCGTCTGGGATTTCATTCACTACGCGCGCGCACAGGATGTCCCGGTGGGACCGGGCCGCGGATCGGCAGCCGGTAGCCTGGTAAGCTACGCGCTGCGTATCACCGACGTGGACCCGCTGCAGTACGACTTGCTCTTTGAGCGCTTTCTAAATCCGGAACGCGTATCGATGCCGGATATCGATATAGATTTTTGCATGCGGCGCCGCGGCGAATTGATTGAATACGTAACTCAGAAATATGGCCGGGAGAACGTTGCGCAGATCATCACGTTTGGAACGATGGCGGCAAAAGCAGCAGTGAAAGACGTCGGCCGTGTCATGGATATCCCCTACGGCGAAGTGGACCGGCTGGCGAAGCTTATTCCGGCGACGCTGGGCATCGAGCTAGAGGAGGCGTTGGAAGAAGCACCACAACTGAAAGCGGCGGTCAAGGCTGATGAACGTTTGAAAGACTTGATGTCCGTGGCACTGCGGCTGGAAGGGCTGTCGCGCCACGCCTCCACCCACGCGGCGGGCGTGGTGATCTCGCCTCAGCCGCTCACCGATGTCGTTCCGCTATACAGGACGAATCGCGATGAAATCACGACGCAGTACGACATGAATGCGCTGGAGCGGATCGGCCTGCTGAAGATGGATTTTCTTGGGCTGACGACGCTCACGGTTCTGCACGACACGGTGCGCATGGTGGAACAAAATCGCGGCGTGAAAATTGATATCAACAATCTCGCGCTAGACGATGCGGAAACGTATAAGCTCTTCGCGCGCGGCGAGACCACCGCCATTTTCCAGTTCGAGTCCCACGGCATGCGGGACATCCTCCGCCGCTATCAGCCGTCCCGAATCGAAGACCTTACCGCGCTGAATGCGCTTTACCGCCCCGGACCCATTCAGGGAGGCATGATCGATGATTTCATCAACCGCAAGCAGGGCAAGACCAAAGTCACCTACGAACTTCCAGAATTGAAAGACATTCTCGAAGAAACCTACGGCGTCATTCTTTACCAGGAACAGGTGATGCAAATCGCCAACCGCCTTGCGAGTTTTTCCCTTGGTGAAGCGGACATCCTGCGCCGCGCGATGGGGAAGAAGAAGAAAGAAGAGATGGCCGCTCAGCGCGCGAAGTTCATGGCGGGCTGCGCGGCCAACAAGATCGCCGGGAAGAAAGCGGAGCGCATTTTTAACCTGATGGAAGAGTTTGCGGGCTACGGTTTCAACAAGTCGCATTCCTGCGCCTATGCGCTTCTGGCGTATCAGACCGCGTATCTGAAGACCCACTATCCCGTGGAATTCATGGCTGCCCTGCTGACCTCCGAAGCCGGCAACACGGAAAAAGTGGTGAAGTACACCAATGAAACGCGGGGGATGGGTGTCTCCATTCTTCCGCCGGATGTGAATGAGAGCGATCTCTACTATACGCCGGTAGGCGAAGCGATCCGTTTTGGTCTCGCGGCCATCAAGAACGTGGGCGAAAACACTGCCAAGGCGATTCGTGAATCACGGGTGGCAGCGGGCGAGTTCAAGTCACTTTACGATTTTTGCGAGCGCATCGGGCCTCGTTTTCTGAATAAGCGGGTTTTCGAGAGCTTGATCAAGTCAGGGGCGCTGGATTCGCTCGGTCCACGGGAATCGATGCTCGTGTCCGTGGATGACGCGATTGCCGCTTTGCAGCGCGCTTCGCGGATTCGGGAATCGGGACAGCACGGATTGTTTGGGGCGGCAGCCGCGCCGGCGCCGATACCTTTCGAGTTGCGCGCCGCGGAGCCTTGGAACGAGGAAGAGCGCCTCGCGAGCGAGTATGCGATGCTGGGCTTTTACGTTTCCGGACACCCGCTGGAAAAATATTCCTCGCAGCTGGCGGAATTGAAAGTGGTTTCTCTCGACCTAGTCGAAGAACAACGCAACGGGAAAGAAATCACCGTTGCGGCGCTGATCGTTGGCACAAGGCCCATGCGCTCGAGGAAGGGCGCGCGCTGGGCGATATTCACCATTCAAGACATGACTGGAATTCAAGAATTGCTGGCCTTTCCAGAGAGCTTCGCGAGATTGGAGCAAGTCTTGAAGCCTGGGACCCCGCTTCTCTTGAAAGCTCGCGTGCAAGTCGAGGAAGCGGGAACTCGGCTTTCACTTCAAGAAGCGCGGCGGCTCCAGGATCTCGCGGAGCGCCTGGCGGCCAACGAGTTTCGTGTGCGACTGATGCTGCAGGAATTGCGTGAAGAAGCTTTGGAACGGCTCGAAGAGCTACTAGCTAGTTCACCCGGATCCTGCCAGGTTGTGTTCGAGTTGTGCCATCTGGACGGTTCCATTGCCGTGCTGGAGACACAGCGAAGAGTGAAAGCCACGCCGAAATTGGCAGAGGCTGTTCGGCAAGTTTGCGGTGAGCACGCTGTCGCGGTGGTGGAAGTATGAGGACGAAAGAAAAGGAAAAAGAAAAGGCCAAGCCGGAGAAGCAGCCCATCGATCGGCGGAAAGAAATCGAGCGGCTGGAGAAAGATGTCGAAGAATTGCGGCATCTGGCGGGAGAAGCAGAATCCGACACGGAGTTGGAGCGTATACGCCAGCAGGTTGCAGAGCTTCGGCGTGACTTTTACACCCATCTGGGACCATGGCAGCGCGCGCAGATCGCGCGGCATCAGCAGCGCCCCTACACGTTGGACTATGTAAATCTTCTTTTCACGGATTTCATGGAGTTGCACGGCGATCGCGGTTACGCCGACGACAAAGCGATCATCGCGGGGCTTGCGAAATACCGCGGGCGGCCCGTCGCCATTATCGGCCATCAAAAGGGCCGCGATACCAAACAGCGTCTCGTGCGCAATTTTGGTCAACCCAAACCCGAAGGATACCGCAAGGGGCTGCGCGTCATGCAGTTGGCGGCAAAGTTCGGCCGCCCTATTTTCACTTTTGTCGATACGCAAGGAGCGTACCCAGGCATGGATGCCGAAGAGCGCGGCCAGGGCGAAGCGATCGCACGAAATCTGCGGGAAATGGCGAGGTTGCCCGTGCCGATCATTGTCACGGTGACAGGTGAGGGAGGCTCGGGAGGAGCGTTAGCCATTGCCGTGGGCGATAAAGTGAACATTCTAGAGAACAGCTTTTACTCCGTGATTTCGCCGGAGGGGTGCGCTTCCATCATTTGGAGAGATTCGGCGAAAGCGGAAACTGCAGCGGCGGCTATGAAGATTACGGCGAAGGATTTGAAGGGATTGGGAATCGTCGACGAAATCGTACCCGAACCGGAAGGCGGCGCCCATACCGACCACGAAGCAGCGGCACGCTTTCTTGATGATGTTCTTGACCGGCAGCTTGTTGCTTTGACGAATCAGCCGATCCGGGAATTGCTTGACGCGCGCTACGAGAAATTCCGCAAGATGGGGCAATTCTTCGACGTGAGAAGCGATTAGCTTTCACTTCACGGCTTCCTGCCTCCTCTCCCCCTCGTTGCACAAGAATTGCGCATGCAGGTTTCGCGTTGCGTTTTCCCGGTAGATTGCGCCGGTTTGTCAACCCGTAGCATATTGGGAACGCGAAAGGAGAGCGGCGTTGTGCCCGTGCATGCTGCATTCTACTCTGAACTGGCAATCATCCAGGTGTACCGGCACAAAGGAGTAGGTTTGTTGCCCTGGCCGGTTCACGCAGAACAGGACTCGTCATGTCGGAACCCTTCCGCCCGTACGAAAAATTGGTTGACATCATTATTTTTGGAAAGAAGTTTCAAGTGCCGGAGCGTAATTCGTTGTTGCGCTGCTTCCAGTTCATTAGCCCGGAGACGATTCCCTACGGCCGCTTCTGCTGGAATCAAGATTGCCAATACTGCCGTGTGAGCTGTCAATTGCCGGATGACGACGAGCCGCACGAGATGTTGAGCTGCAAGTTCATCGTGATGCCCGGGATGGAGATCACGGAGATGAGCCAGGAACTCAAGTGGTGCCTGCGTTCCAAGCTGCCTTCGGACGCGCCCGTTTCCACGTAGGCTCAGCATAGCTTCACGTCGACAATTTGCTCTGCCGCCGCTCCTGACGATCGCCACCGTTCGTAGACGTGAGAACGGAAAGCGGAGAACAGCGGTCGGAAATCTTGAAAAACTGAAATACCCCCCTCCCCCGGTTTTTGCGTAAGTGTTGCATCTAAAAAACTTAGCTGTTCCCGTAAGTGGTTTAGAATCAACAGTTGCGAGGTGGCTTTGTAAGTGTTGATTCTGAATGGGTTAGGGGAGAGGAGTCTTTGCCCGTTCCGGCGAGGTGCACGGGATAGGGGACTCGGACAGATGGGGCGGCGGGAGTTTTGATCGGCAAACACAGGGGAAGGATAGCAGGTTATTAGCGATTGGTCAAGTATTATGCAGGGAATAGTCGAAATTGGGGGTTGAATGGTAATTCTGGAGGTTGGATGGCAGAGGTTCGAGGTTAGAAACGGATTATAAGGCGGGAGGTATGCACAGGAGCGGGGTGAACGGTTCTGGCGCGGGAGAGGAATAAGAGAAAGTCAGAGTCAACTACCGCACCCTTTGAAAAACCAAAGCCCAAAGGGTGCGCCACTCATTTTGGCCCTCGCGTTTGTGGTCTTAGCCACCCGCCCGCTGCTATTGCCGCCCCTCTATATATCGCCAGATGGTATGATCCGAAAGAAGCGGTAGGCTACCCACGCGCCAAGGGAGAGTTCCACGATGAAGACCGGAAACCAGTAGACGAATGGCACCCGCCACTTTATCAAGCTTATGAATACGATCCCGTGAACAATCGCCAGCCCTGCAAGAAATGGAATCAGGAAAGGTCGCTTTAGATGCCCCCTGAATGCTCGCAGAAACGCAGGAATCATCGCAAATGAACTCCAAGCGAAAAACACCCAGACCTCTTTAATGTGGTATTGATCGGCCAAATAAAAAGACCCAACCCCAATCAAACAAAGCACCAGTGCTAAGCCGATCCCCAATAGGCCATCGCGGATTCCCGTAATCGCCATCGGCCCGACTGTCCCTTCCTTACGGTTTACACTGCCCTTTTTTGATGGCGGCAACTTCGTCAGCTACACCCTTATAGAGTAGGGCATCAAATCCTGCCAACACAGCATAGCCGCCTACTCTGACCACATACGGTGACGCCGCGAGTGCAAGTGGTGCCGTGCCCGTGATAATGTTTGTCGAGACGGCCCCGACTGCCGAGTTCAGTTGACCGCCTGCGACCATAGCTGCTATTGCCTCTTCCGCCTGCGGTCCCGCGTTTGCTAGCCCGCTTGCGACCGCCTGACCGTATTTTTGCAGGTTAGTGGCTGCCGAACGGAGAGCGTTTACCCCCGAGTTTTGGACAGAGTTTAGGAAAACTGCGGTGCAAGAACCAGCCTGATCTGACAGTCCCTGTGTGAACCAGCCATTAACGAACGATTTTGTGGCGTTCCACCCCCAACTGCCACTGCCGAGACCGCCGAGGTAGGGGCTGCCGGGGTTGGGGGATTGGCACTGACTGAAAGGGGGACAGGGCACCCAACTGTACTTTGAGGCGTCCCAGTAAGAACAGTAAGGGCCGTTGCAGTAGATTTCGCCGTTGTAACTCCCCGCTATATTCCCCCACTTGTCGATGCACATGCTGGTTGCGCCCACGCCGTTCGGGCAGCCGGGAATCGCGCCGCAGCCGCCGCCGCCCGGGATGCCGCCGAATAGGTCCACGCCAGGAGAGCCGTTGCAGAGGTCGATCCAATCATCCCCGCAGGTAGGCTTCATGTCGGGGCAGTCGCTGAGGCCGACTGGATCGACAAGGTTCAAGGGGCTGTTAAGGACATAAGGGTAGCGGTTGAGAGATTGCGGATCAGAGATATCTCCACCGAGGGGATCTGGTGAAGAAAAGCGGCCTAGGCGGTTGATGTTGTAGCGCGCTTGAGCGTAGTCGTTGCCGGATTCCGAGTCGCGATAGTAGGTGGTGAAGATATACGGTGCGCCAGTCGGGGAATACCAGGTCTCGCCGAAAGGAAAGTGGCCGCGCTGGTCAGCCACATTCCCATTGGTGTCGGTTCTCACGCGTGGAGAGAGATTATCGGAGTGCCAGTAGTTGGTCGTGCCGCTCTGGATGCTGGCGATCCTTTGCCCGCCCGCATAAATGTATTCGTTGGTAGGAGACGACGGCGCAGCACCATTGACGTATTCGGCCATGACCTGACTGCCGAGGAAAAGGGTGACCGTTGTGGTGCTGCCGGATACTTTCTGAACGCGCTGGCCTTTGCCGTCGTACGTGTAGGTGCCGGAGCTGCTTCCGTTCGTGGCGCTGACCAGGCGGTTTTCGCCGTCATAGACGAGGGTATTGTTGCCGTCGTTGGTCATGTTGCCGCTGGCGTCGTAGGCATAAGGCGAGCCACTTATTCGATTATGCGCCGCGTCGATAGTCACATGATTCATAGGCGGGTTGCCATAGGTTTGGTTCTGATCCGAGCGGTTGCCGTAGCGGTCATACACTTCGGAGACCCCCCACTTAGGGTATGCGGTCGAGCCGGTGGTGACCGCCGAGGTGAGACGGTAGAGAGAATCGTAAGTGTAGGTGGCGCTGCGGCCGTTGTCTACGCTGTCCGTGATTCCGGAAATCTGCCCGTTGTTTGCCGGGCTGGCAGGGTAACTGTAGCCCAGTCCGAATTTTGTCGTGCCGTCATGTGTGCAAGTGCCGTTTCTGTTGCTGGTTGAATAGTCCAGACAGTTGAGCAGAAGGCGATCAGCAGAGAAGCCAAACGAAGCGTAAAGATTGTTTCCATATTTGAAGCCGGTGACCTGTTGAGCCGTACCGTACCCAAAGCCGCTGGCATAAGTGGTGTTGATGCTGTTGAGAGTTCCGATGACGGAAGAGAGGCGCCCAATGGTGTCTAGATTTTGTGCGACGACGCGACCGGAGGGATACGTAACTTGCGTTAGCTCGTTGGCCAGGTTGTAGGCGTAACTGATGTTATAGACTGTGGAACCAATGGTCTTGGAGAGCTGCGTGACGTTTCCAAATTGATCGTACGCGTAGGATTCCGCGCCGGAAGGATCGGTCATGGAAGTGACAAGACCATTGTTGTAGCTGGCGGCGGAGGTTCCGTAGGCGAAGCACACGTTAGCGTTGTTAGTGGATGAGCCATTGGCCTTGCAGACGTTGGGCATAGCCGAAACACCGCTAGGGACAGTGGGATAAGTGACCCCTGCAAGGCGGTTGAGGGAGTCGTATAGGTAGTTGGTGACGACGCCACGAGCGTCAGTGCGGTATAGGAGATTGTTCCACGAATCGTATCCGTTCTGCTGACAGGTGCTGCCGGAAAGGGTACCGAAGCAGACGGTGCCCGCTTCAGGAGTCGTATAGCTAACGAGGCGCCAGAGCGCGTCGTAGACAAATGTGCGGCTCTGCGCACCTTGCGTGACCTGAGTGAGGTCGTTATCTACGTTGTAGGCATAGGAAGTTTGGAGCGAGAGAGAGTTGTTCTGCGTGGGGTCCGGCTCGTAGACACTCGAGAGGCGGCCCAGTCCGTCCAAGACATACTTGCGTTGGCTGTTTGCGGGGTCGGCGATTGTGTAGGTGTTATCTGTGTAAGAAATAGTGCCCGGACTGTTGTCTGGGAGGGTCGTGGTAGTGGGACGGCCGAGAACGTCGAAAGCGAGTTGGGTCCAATACGAAGGGGAGGAGGTGTAGGGATTGCTGGTCTTATATGCACGGCCGAAGATGTCATACTGCGTGTCCGTTGCGGAGTAGAGAGTGAAGCTTCCATCGAGGAGTTGCGTAGTCACGGTGCGACCCTGCTTATCCAAAATCGTTTTCTGACAAGCTGTGTTCGTCCCTTGAACCGGCGAACAAGCCTGGACCGTCCAAGGCGTGAAGCTGGCGTGGTTGTCATAGTCGCTGAAGGTGTAAGTCGTGGCTGGGTTGGCCCCGTTTTTCGCAGTAAGAGGACGACCGAGATTATCGTATGTGAGCGTCGTTTGGACGTTGTTGGGATCGGTCGCCGTGAGCATGAGACCCATGTGGAGGTCATACGTGAAACTAGTGGTTAACTGCGGGGAGGAGGAGCCGCTGGTGATCGAATCGGGGTAGGCGTAGTCCGTCGTTGAGGAATAGACCCACGACTTCTGTTGACAGCAATTGAGCTGGGCGGTGCGCACGTTGCCGAGCGAATCGTAGGTGACATTCTTGGTGATGGCGCGACCTGGCGTGACT
>QHYN01000172.1 GCA_003224145.1 Acidobacteriota bacterium | reverse complement strand
TTCAGCTTCGGCACTTGCTCCGCTGAAAGTTGCGCCATCTCCGCAGTCTGAAAGCGATGCTGCTCCAGGTTCGCGCCCCAGCCGTTCCAGTGCGGTTTCACAAGTGGATCCGCAAATGATGCTGCGCTGCCTGGGCAAAAAGCGGCGGGAGAAATCTGCTCCTTGGCGGGCTGCTTTCCCGTAAGAAACTCAATGAGGTCGGCGATTTGCGAAGACGACAATCCCAGTCCTTGCATCATCATGCTGCCGCTCACCAAAGCGAATCGGACGTTCTCCGGGGACATCAGCTTCAGGCCTTCACGGCTCGGGGCACGCGTGGCCCCGCCTTCGTGGCACACGGCGCAGCGCTGCTTGTACAGCGCTTCGCCGGTCTTGTTTGTGGTCGTTTCCTGCGGCGCGGCGGCCTGAGCGAAAAGCGAGGGACTTAACACAGAAGGCACAGAGAACAGAGCACCGAGGACACAGAGCAGCAGAAAAAGTGGATGACGAGAAATGGCCGCCGATCTAACCCCTTGCTGGAGACTCCCCAAGCGTGTCATTCCGAGGGCGATGTTTGCCCGAGGAATCTGCTTTTTGGTTTGGCCCAAGGAAAAAGCAGATCCCTCAGGCCTAAAGGCCTGAGCTGCAGCTCGGAATGACGGTCTGTCCTCGTTCATTTGGAAACTCCGGGGACGAAGATGGATTTGGGGAGCGTCATATGCACGCCTTTGTTGCCGTCGACGAGCTCGGTGATGTGCAGGTCGGCGGCGACGCTCGAAAGCATGTAGGCGTCGTCGCGCGAGAGATGTTTTTCAGTTACGAGGAAATCAATCATCTCGCGGACGGCGAGCATGGCGCAGGCGTTCAGGTCATCGTTCAGGCCCATGGTGATGTAGTGCGTGGGCGTTTCGGCGCGGGGCCAGTGCAGGTGCATGTCTTTGCGCACGATGAATTGAAACGTGCCGATGAGCGAAGTTTCGAGCGCGGTGATGTCCACTTCGCCGTCGCCCTGCCCCGCGTGGCCGTCGCCGACTTCAAAGAGCGCGCCCGGCGCGTGTACCGGAATGTACAGCGTCGAGCCGGCAACGAGGTCCTTGTTATCCAGATTCCCCGCCATGATCCAAGGCGGCGCGCTGTTCCACTTGCCCACGCTTTCCGGCGGCGCGTCGCCCATGCTGCCGAAAAACGGATGCAGCGGAATTTCGATGCCGGGAGCGAATTTCGCTACCATGCGCTTTTCATCCAGCGGAATAATTTTGATTTTCGGGTAAGGATAATCGTCGGGCAGATAGCCGCGGCCAGGGCCAAACGCGTTGTAGGCATAAGGAATCGCCAGTTTTATCGCCAGAATTTTCACTTCGAGCACGTCGCCAATTTCCGCGCCCTCGATGTAGATCGCGCCGGTGAGAATGTGCCCGCCGGGGCCTTTGTCTTTGACCTGATCGGTGATGTCGCGCAGCGATTGCTCGACCTGATCCGGCGGCACGCCCGCTTCTTCCAGCCGCTTCGGACTATTGGTGATCAACGTCTGAACTTCTACCGTGTCGCCCGATTTGATGCGTAGCACCGGCGTCGCCTTCGCATCGTAGTAACCCCAAGCCACCGTCTTCGGTGTCGGCTTCAAGGAATACTGGGCCTGAGAATTAGCCTGCGAGGCGGCGAGACAGAACGCGCAGGGTGCAAGTGCAAGACTCAGGATTTTTGTGCGACGGGCGAGCATGCGAACTCTCCAAAAATCAAGACTGTGCTGGGCCTTCACGACTAGTGTTTGTCCTCTCGAATGCACACCCCATCGAGCACTCGGTCGAGCAGAATTGCTGATTCTGAGTCGGCATCACTATAGGCCGCGGACTCGCCGTACCTTCCGAAGTATCGCCAGTATTTGCCATCTGTTGTTTTTCCCCGCGCGTCAACGATGAAAGTCTCAGTCGCCATGTACGTTATTTCAGAGTAATCAACCGATTTCCATACCTCTTCGCTTCTAGGAAATCCAAAACTCCAGAGAGGTCCGCTCCCGTGGCGTATGCCGACTACACCGTTCTTGGATTGAACAGTGAAACTCCGCATGCCGTAGTCTACGTCGTGTCCTTGCTTCCAGACCCTGACCCCTGTGATGTTCGGAAAGCAAAAAATACTGCTCCACCCGTCGATAGATTTGCAGAGAGGCTTACGCGGGCAGGCGGGGAGCGTAGAGTGAGTTGGTTCGAGAATTATCCGAAGCGAACGAACATTTGCGGTCCGCACAAAGGCACTGTTGAATCCTACCTTGCGAATAACGATGGCTGGCGCTCGAGTGGAAAGTTCAAAGTGGCCACTCGCATCAGTTGCGAACTGTCTATCTCCTGCATCGGTCTGCTGGATGAAGGCGTTGACAATCGGCAGCTCATGTTGGTCGATAACCACGCCGGAGATACGCTGTTCAGTCGTGAGGAGCAAAGAGACTTCTTGCTGGCTCAGCCTTTGAGGAAACAACAGGTGTGGTACCGAAAGGAGGCACGCAACGACGAAGGCAGGTCTGAGCGTCTGCCACGTTGCCTTAACAAGACTTTCATGGATTCCCGTTGCCATGATTAAACCAATTGATTCTCCCAATCTCTCCTCATGTGTCGAGTTGATTCCTATGGATGGGTCATGTCCTCGGGCTTGACGAGGGCGTCGAATTCTTCGGCGGTGACGAAGCCGAGCTTGATGGCGGCTTCGCGGAGGCTGATGTGCTCTTTGTGGGCGGTCTTGGCGACTTTGGCGGCGTTGTCGTAGCCGATTTTGGGGGCCAAGGCGGTGACCAGCATCAGCGAATTGTGGACGTAGCGGTCGATGGTTTCGCGGTTGGCTTCGATGCCGCGGACGCAGTGCTCGACAAAGCTGTTGCAGGCGTCGGCGAGAAGCTCCACCGAGTGCAGATAATTGAAAATCATCACCGGCTTGAAAACGTTGAGCTCGAAATTGCCCTGCGAGCCAGCGAAGCCGATGGCGGCGTCATTGCCCATCACCTGCACCGCAACCATGGTGACCGCTTCGGCCTGTGTGGGATTCACTTTGCCGGGCATGATGGAGGAGCCGGGCTCGTTTTCGGGAAGTGTGAGTTCGCCGAGGCCGCAGCGCGGGCCGGAAGCGAGCCAGCGAATGTCGTTGGCGATTTTCATGAGCGAGGCGGCGAGCGTTTTCAGAGCGCCGCTGGCGAAGACGATTTCGTCGTGCGCGGAGAGCGCGGCGAACTTGTTGGGATGCGACCGGAAGGGCAGACCCGTGAGTTCGGCGATTTTCTTCGCGGCGCGCTCGGCGAATTCGGGATGCGCGTTGAGCCCGGTGCCGACGGCAGTGCCGCCGATGGCAAGGTCGTAGAGGCCGTCGAGCGCGACGGCCACGCGGCCGCCGTCGCGGTCGAGCAGGCTGACATAACCGGAAAATTCCTGGCCCAGCGTGAGCGGCGTGGCGTCCTGCAAATGCGTGCGGCCGATCTTGACGATGCCGGCGAATTCCTTGGCCTTGGCGTCGAGTGCGTCGCGAAGAGTTTTTATCGCGGGCAGCAGGCGCCGCGCGGTTTCCGACGCCGCGGCGATGTGCATGGCGGCGGGAAAAGTGTCGTTCGAGGACTGCGACATGTTGACGTCGTCGTTGGGATGGATGGGCTTCTTGCTGCCCATCACTCCGCCCGCGATTTCGATGGCGCGGTTGGAGATGACTTCGTTGACGTTCATATTGGTCTGCGTGCCGCTGCCGGTCTGCCAGACGCGCAAGGGGAAATGCTCGTTGAGCTTCCCGGCGATGACTTCATCGGCGGCTTGTACAATGAGGCGGGCTTTTTCCGCAGGGAGCTTGCCGAGGTCCTGGTTGACGAGCGCGCAGGCCTTTTTGAGGATGCCAAAGGTGCGGATCAGCTCGGACGGCATGGTGTCCGTGCCGATGGCGAAGTGGATGAGCGAGCGGGCGGTCTGCGCGCCGTAGTAGCGGTCGGCGGGGACGTCGATCTTGCCCATGGAGTCGGACTCGGTGCGAGTCCGGTTGGTGGCCGTGGCTTTAGCGGCTTCCGACATGGTTGGCTCCTTGGTGGTCTCGGCCTCTGAGTTTAGCAGGCTGGGAGA
>QHYN01000171.1 GCA_003224145.1 Acidobacteriota bacterium | reverse complement strand
CCACGGTGCCTTCAACGACAGCGTCTACCTGTAGCTCCCGCGCGATCTCGCGGATGGGGCGGTGGACGCCCTTGTAGTGCATGGCCGTAGTGCGCGAGATGATGCGCAACGCTCCGATCTTCGCCAGGGTGTTGATGAGCGCCTCGGTTAGACCTTCCGCGAAGTACTCCTGCTCGGGATCACGGGAGAGATTCTCCAGAGGGAGCACCAGCAAAGATTCAATCCGCCCCGGGCTGCTGGAAGTAGTATCTTGCATCGGCGTCTTACAGCTCTCCGCACTTGTTCTCGCTAGCCCTGAATCTGTGTCGCGTTTCAGCCGCCGCAATTCCGCACGCATGTCCGCAGCGCTCTGGTAGCGCAGGCTACGATCCTTCTCCAGCGCCTTGCTGATGATCTGTCCCAGTTCGACCGGTAGAGCGGGATTCAACCGGGCTGCAGGTGTCGGCGCACCGTCCAGAATCTCCTTGAAGACCACCGCAGCGCTCTCTCCCCGGAACGGCTGCGTGCCTGTGGCCATCTCGTACAGCACTACTCCGAACGAAAACAGGTCACTTCTCCCATCCAGTTCTTTCGCGCGCGCCTGCTCCGGCGACATGTAAGCGACGGTGCCGAGCGTGGTACCCGGACGGGTCAAATATCGATCATCGATCGTCGCCGCCATGGCGTTCTGTTCCGTAGGGTTGCCCGTCGCAGGCGCCACTTTTGCCAGGCCAAAATCCAGAATCTTGGCGTGGCCTCTCTTGGTAACAAAAATGTTCGGTGGCTTGATGTCCCGATGAATGATGCCCTCGGCGTGCGCGGCCTCCAGCGCATCCGCGACCTGAATGGCGATATGGAGGAGACGATCGAATTCCATCGGCTGGCCGGTGATGATGTGCTTCAGCGTTGTGCCGTCCAGGAATTCCATGGCGATGAACGCGCGCCCGGCGTCTTCGCCAATATCGTAAATCGTGCAGATGTTGGGATGATTCAACGCCGAGGCCGCCTGCGCCTCACGTTCGAACCGCGCCAGCACCTGCGGGTCTTTGGCGACCTCGTCCGGCAGGAATTTCAGCGCCACAAAGCGGTGCAGACGGGTATCCTCCGCCTTGTAGACCACACCCATTCCCCCGCCGCCCAGTTTCTCCATGACGCGGTAATGAGAAATGGTATGACCAACGAGTTCCGGGGTTGCCATTGGCCGGAAATGGTAGGACGCCATGACGGGAACGTCAACGACCCTGCCGGATAGCCTCTACCGCTCCCAACTCCGCTGACGAAAATGTGGCAATGGATGATTGATTTCGCGCTAACTGCCGCAAGCAGCTTGCCGCCTTCGCACCTGTTCTCTCGGTCAGGTGTGATTCCCGCGGACCATCCTGCAACTAGAACGCCGCCACAGTTCTGCTCGATACTAGAATGAAGACATGACTCAGCCGTCCAAGGCCGGTCCCGTCATTCTGACCCTCTTCGCCCTGCCATTCTTGGGAGGAGGTCTCCTTTTTCTTTATGCACAAGTCGTTTCCAGGCAGAACTTCAAAACCACAGATCTCGTCGCCGGCGCGGCGATGGCTTCGTTCTTTGTTCTTATGGGTGGCGGTTTGATTTTCGCTTCTTCCAAGGGTTACGGGCTCCTGAAAAAGCTGGCTGCGCTCCAAGAAGCCAATCCGCTTTCACCCTGGCTGTGGCGGGCGGACTGGGCTTCCCGCCGCGCGGAAAGCCAGAACAAGAAAAGCTATATCACCGCTTGGATAGCCGCGGCATTCTGCAATCTGATCACGCTTCCGGTTCTTTTCGGAGCGCTGCCGAAGTTGTTGCAGGCCAGCGACCCGCGCGCACTCATCCTCCTGGGTTTCAATTCATTTGGCGTAATTCTGTTTGTCTATGCGCTGCGCGCAACCATCCGGCATGAGCGCTTCGGCAATACCTACTTCGAGTTCGACTCCCTCCCGTTTTCTCCCGGGGAGCGCGTGAGCGGGAGAATTCATCTGCGATTTGAAACGCAAGCCGCCCATGGCATCGATTTGCGGCTCAGTTGTGTGCGCAGGGTAGTCATCGGATCCGGAAAAAACAGCACGACGAATAAGATCGTTCTCTGGCAGGCGGACAAAAATATTCCTTCCGGGGCCGTCGGTCCCGGGCCGCTCGGCCGCGCCATCCCCGTGGACTTTACGCTGCCCGCAGAAAATTTGGTGACGGACCACAACAATTTGAATGATCAGATTTTGTGGCTGCTGCACGCCCAGGCAGACGTTCCCGGCGTGGACTACTCCGATGATTTCGAATTGCCGATATTTCGAACGGCGGCGTCACCACAACCGACGGGCGAGTCGCAATCGGATGCCGGCACCGCAGTGACTGGATTCGGTTTTGCGATCGCGCGGAGTAGCTATGCGGACGAAGGCGCGGTGCCGCAGCCGGTACGCATGAAGGTTGTCGTTTCAATGCACGACGGTGGCATCGAATTTTATTTTCCCGCGTTTCGAACGCCCGGCCGCGCTCTCGTGCTTCTTCTCGTTTCCGTGATTTTCAGTGGCGCGGTCTATGCGCTAGTTTCCTCGCGCGTTCCTTTCTTGTTCACGATTTTCTTTGTCCTGTCGGACCTGTTTGTGATTTGCGGATTTTTCCACGTGGCCTTCGGCAGCGCGCGGATTGGCGTGGGGAACGGAGAAATTCTCTCGCGCAGGGGCGTGCTGGGAACCGGCACGACTCGCCGCACTCCCTTTTCCGAAGTGGCCTCGATCATCCCGGTCGGGAGTATGCAGCAAGCCGGCAGCGCGGATAATTCCGTCTATGCGATTCGAATGCTCACGAAAGGCGGCAAGAAGTTTACTTTGGCGGATGAAATCAGCAGCCGGGAAGAAGCGCGCTGGGTTGTTTCGCAGATCGAAACCCTGGCGGGACTGAAGCTGGATACGCACGTGGAAGTGGATTTGCCCCTCGGCGTGCCGGCTCAGCCTGTGCAAATGCGAAGCGCGGGACAAACAGTGCGAGTGCAGGCAAGCGCTTCCTCGCTAGCTTCATTCGTGTCGTTCGCGATTTCTGGCGCCATGGTGCTTGCCCTTTTTGCATGGCACGGCAAATGGATTTTTGCAGGTGTCCCCCGCGTGCGCAGGACGAGCGCGGCTGTAGCGGCGCCGCATGCCAATCCGGTTGCGCGGCGAGTGTTCTCCGGGCCTCTGACCGATGCGGACGTCGAGCGCGTGCTGGCTTTGCCGGCGCAGGCGCAGGCGGAAGAGCTGCTCGAGCGCGCGATTGGTCATGACATGCGCGCGCTGGAGCTTTTCAACCAGCAGGTCGATGGTTGGACGAGTAAGGTTCATTTGAGCGATCGCATGAGGCAGTTGGAGCAGCGTTCGCAGTATTCGAAGGATTTGCGCGTGCGGCTGGCGCATGCGGACATTTCTCTTGCGCTCGATGGCTGGCAGAAAAACGAAACTGCCGCCGATCTTCTAATTGAACGCGCGCGCACGGACTCGCACTACAGATCCGCCGCGGTGTATTTCCTGGGAATGCTTGCCGGCCGCGGTGTCGATTACGACCGCATTCACAAGGTGGTCCTCGACTACGCCCGTAACGACAAGGACCCTGGCGTGCGCCAATGGGCCGTCGAGGGCTTGCGGTTTCTCGGCAAGGATGAAGTTCTCGACGAGTTGTATGTCGCGTTCACGGAAGATCCCTCGATGAACGTGCGCGACCGCGCGGGGTGCAATATTTCTGATTGCGGCATTTTCACGCGCAAACAGCGCATGCGCATGGTCCCGAAACTTGTCAACTTGGCGGCGCAGCAGAGCACCTCGCCACAGATGCGCAACTGGTGCTTCATGGCATTGCAAGAAATTACGGATGAGAATCTACCTACAGATGCAGGGGCGTGGAGCCGTTGGTACGCCGAGCACGGCGCGGAGAAAATGACCGAGTTCGAACGGCTCGAATGGTGGCAAGTCCGCGGCGACGAATAGCTCACACCTGACCAGCCTCTGCTATACGGAAAACATCCCAAGGACACCAGAGCTAAAGAGACCTGCGAAGCTCCCAAGCAGGATAGAATGCTGTTTCGTTCGAAGGGGACTCTGCAGATGACTGCTCGTAAAGACAATTCCATTCGAATCGGCGTGGATCTGGGCGGCACAAAAATTGAGTTCG
>QHYN01000170.1 GCA_003224145.1 Acidobacteriota bacterium | reverse complement strand
ATCGCGCCGCGATACGTCTGCGCGTTTGCGGCCACTGCGAGCGACAAAACAATAAGAATTGCCAAAACTAGCCGCTTCATAATATCAACACCCCGTCATCGAGTCATAAAATGCACCGGCATGCTGCCATTCGGCAGCACGCTTTAGAAAACGTAATGTTCCTTGAAAGTCGTATGGCGAACGGTTTGCCTTCGGTTTCCGGATCCAAACCTAGCATTGAAGATGAGAACAAGCCCCCGGATCGGCTCGCTCTCGTTTCGGTTCAAACTGCGATATAGCCTTCAAGCCGCGGCTGCTTTAATGGATCCGATTTAATGCGCATTTCCGTGGAGTGTCAAGGCGAAACGGGCGCAGGTTCCAAAAGCTTGCCGTGCGCCTGCCGGGCGCAAATATTGCCCGGACGTTTAGCCCCACGAGCCATTTCTGGTAGAGTGCTGAGCCGGGCAGGGATAGTTGGAAACTGCGATATTGCGATTTGTTAATTTTGCGTAAGTTTTTGAGGCCCGGGTGCGTACTAGTCTATGGAACCGCAGAGACCAGGCCGGATGAACGCGCCGGGAATAACGGAGCCGACGGAGGCGATTGCCCGTGCCAGGGCGGGTGACGCGGAGGCTTGGGGCGAGCTTTACCGGGAGTATGCGCCGGCGATTTTCCGGTTCTGCCGGCGTGCGTTGCCGACTCGGGAAGACGCCGAAGACGCCACCATGGAAATTTTCATGAAACTGCGCGGCAAGTTGCACCAATACGACACGACGCGGTCGTTTTCGGCGTGGCTATACAAAGTGTCGGCAAATCATTGCTGGGACATTTTGCGGCGGCGGAAAATCCGCCAGGATAAAGAAACCGAAGACGTCGAGAATATGCCGCTGGAGCATCCTGAACCGAGCCAACTGGAAAAGCTGATCGAGCAGCGATCGAGTGAAGAAGTGCGCAAGGCGCTGGACAAACTGGGCGCGCGGGCGCGCATGGCGCTGGTGATGCGCTATTACTCAGACATGAGCTACGACGAAATTGCCGATGCGCTAGGTGTGCGGCGCGCCTTTGTGGGCGTGGTGCTGCTACGAGCGCGGCACGAACTGCGGCAAGCACTGAAAGGCAGCGCGGTGCTGGCCGCGGGAGGGACTTCATGAGCGAGACGGGGAAAGACAAAATGAAGCATCTGGACGAGATGACCTGCCTGCTGTACCTCGAGCGGCAACTGGACCGCGCGCGCGGGCTGGAAGTTTCCGCGCATGCTCAAGCATGCGACTCCTGCCGGACTTTGCTGCGCGCGTTGGAGCACGAATCGCGGCTGCTGACGCGAGCGATGCTGGAAGAAAACGAACCGCTGCCGTCGCGGCTGGCGCAATTTCAGGAGAAGGCGCGACGTTCGATGCAATGGATTTGGGGCTTGGTGTTTGGACTGGCGGCAACGGGCGCCTACGCACTTTATACGGGCTATGTCCAGCCCTGGCAGCAGCAACTGGAACAAGCGGGATTCGGCGGATCGAACCTGCTGGGGTTGCTGATTTTTCAGGGCGCCTTCTGGAAAGGATGGCAATCGATGATCACACTTCTGGAGGTATTGGCACTGGTTACGCTGGGAGGACTTAGTGTGATGTTTTTGCGGCGGCGGATCCGGCGCGGGTCGGTGCTGGCAATGGTCTTGGCGGGATTGTGCGCGGCGCTGGTGCTGCCGGGAGCTGCCGCAGGCTCGGAGATTCGGAAAGGGGATTCAGTCGGAGTCCCCCAAGAAGAAACGATCAATGGAGACATATTTCTGTTTGGCAACCGCGTACGGATTGATGGGACGGTAAAAGGCGATGTGTTTCTATTTGGACACGACGCAACGGTCAGCGGGCACGTCGAAGGCGATGTCATCGGCTTTGCGCAGCAGCTGCAGGTCAATGGGCAGGTGGACGGAAACATTCGAGCGTTTACGAACACGCTGACCATCCGGGGAAACGTCGGCAAAAACGTATTGACCTTTGACGAGACGGTGAACTTCGAACCCGCGGCGAAGGTGGGCGGGAGTATGACGATCTTTGTGGAGAACTTGTCGCTCGACGGCAGCCTGGGGCGAGATCTGCTGATTTTTGGCAAGCATCTGAGCGTTTCCGGCAAAGTGCGCGGCGGGATCCGGATGAAAGGAAACGCGCTGACCATCAATGCCGGCGCGGAGGTCGACGGGCCGATTCGTTACGAAGGGGAAAATCCGGCGGAGGTGTCGACACAGGCAAAGCTGGCCTCGCCGGTGGAGTTTCACCAACTGGAGCATAAGCCGCGTTATATGAGAGCCCACTATTATGTTTGGCGAGTGATTTGGACCGGGGCATTCATTTTGTTTGGGATGGTCCTGGTTTTATTGATGCCGAAGTTCGCGGAAGACACGGTGCGCGCAGCGGAATTGTATGCGGCGCCGATCGGGCTTGGCGTTTTAGTTCTCTTTGGAGTGCCGATAGCGGCGGTCATCGCGTGCGTTACGGTGGTGGGAATACCGCTGGGGGTGCTCACCCTAGGGTTTTGGTTCTTGATACTGTGCTGCGCGGAACTCATAGTGGGTACCGTCGTGGGCAATTGGATCCTCGGCAAGGCCACGGATACCTGGGGCATGATTGGACGAATGGCGCTGGGGTTCGTGATCGTGCGAATCGTTTATACGTTCATGGAGCAGGTACACGTGCTTGCTTTGCTCGGCGCGCTGGGCATATGGACGTGGGGCGTCGGCGCGATTTCGCTGGCAATTTACCGCCGCCTGCAGCCGGTGATTGCGCCGAACGTGCCGTCGGCGCCTTCCGCGCCACCGATGCCGCCGAATACGACGGTGGGCGGTGCGATGCCGGCGTGAGTGAAGTTTTCAGTCGTCAGTCATTTGTTGTCAGTTAGAAAGAGGAGGAAGAGGAGGAAGAGGAGAGCTGCGGGCAGGGAATATCCGTGGCTGAAAATCTGAAGCGGGGAAAAGTGCGGGCCCTGAAGTTGCCAGGGAGCCCGTGGCCTTTTGCGGAGGTGGTGAAAATCAGTGTTTTCGAACCTTGGCGCAGGTAAATGGCATGGCGGAGTTCGGGCCAAAGTAGAGCGCGCGGATGGAGATCGTATCACCCACCGTAAGGCCCGTTCCATCGCTGACGCCGTCATAGTTCGTAGGAGCCGAGGATGGAGCAGCGGCGGTATTCAATTGTGCGATTTCTGCGGTGGTGGTGCCTCCAAAGAATGGCGGCAAAGATTGAATGGAAACGTTAGCGGGAGCGCCGACGGCAAAAACGCTCCCCGAAACGCGAGTGAATCTAAGCCCGACGAAATTCACGGTGGCGCTGGCCAGGGCAGCGCCGGCGGCAGCGGTGAAGGTCGAAACGCGGACGGCGACGGTCTGGCCGGGACGGAGGACCGAGGTATCGTTCGACCCCGAGAAGGTTGTAGCCTCGGCGGGCACGAGTAGGCCCTTGCTATCGACTCCGAAGGCGGCGCTTGTGCCAAGATTGACGGTGACCGGTGACCCGAGGGCCAGATTCGCACCGACTAGGCTGCCCGAGGTTGGCTGGAAGAGATCGTTGGCGACGATTTGGAATTGGGTAGAGGAGGAAGGCACAGAAGTAACGACGCCCTCGATCCAATCGGTCGCGGAGGCGTCGAGCGGGTCATAGTCGAGTAGAGTGAAGGTGCCGTCGGCACCGAGGGTGACGTCAATGCTCGCGATCTGGTTCACCTTGGCACAGCCAATGGTCGTAGGGAGGCTGAAGCTTGTGCAGTTTGGCGAAAAGAATGTTGAAGAATTTGCAGTTGCGGTGATGGAGCCATGAGTTGCCGTCCGAACTGTTACGGATGTGGACGTGGCCGCGGTGACGACTCCGGTGACATCTTCGACGAAATCCAGTTGGCCGGTCGCGAGGCTTGAGGTGGTGGGGGTTGGCGCCAGTGCAGAGGCGGTCAATACATTTGCCGCGTTGAGATCCACTTTTGAAACCACTTGAAGCTGAGTGGTGATGGCGTTGGCAAAGTTGAACTGAATCTGGACGCCGGTTTTCTGGTTGGACGCTAAGGTTAGTGAGAAAGAGGAAGTTGCAGGAATCGAAGCTGCCTGAGTGACTTGGGCGACGGTGCCCGCAGTGCAGCCGGCAGTGCCCGGGGAAGTTTGCGTGCAATAAGTGACGACCACGGCGCTTACTCCGACGGTGATTTTGTTATAGGTAGCCGCTGGGACGCTGGCGAGGACTTGACCGAGGAATGCGGAATCACTCTGGAGCTTCGTCAAATCCACGACGTAAGTTGTGGCATTGAGGGGGATATTCACGTTGCTGCCGCCATTGGCGGGTGTGAGGAAGATTCCGTTTAGGGTCACAGCGAACGAAAGGATGTTGGTGCCGGGAGGAGGAGTGAACGGAACGGCAGCGAGTGTTGCGCTCACCGTGGCGCTGCCATTTTGGACGCAGTTGACAGTGCATTGTGTCTTCGGCCCGCTGCAAGCGACTTGAGAGAGGACGGCGACCAACAATACGACGAGAAGAGCTTTGCTGCGATTCATTTGCCACCCCACGGCATATCAGTCTCCGCTTTCCATCCCTGCACCGGAAAACGGTTAAAGCCCCAGAAGAATGTAGCGCAGAGAGCGAAGGCACGGTGTACGAAAGCGGCCAGCGTGCTCAAGTTCTAAATGTATTGAATCACAAAAAATTCCCTTCGATTGCGTGGGCCGTTGGCTCTTCAGAGAGAATCGCAAGTATATGCTATCGTAGCTGGTCTCTGCGATGGGCAGAGGAGAGCAAGGGCAGATTCTTGGCAAGAAAGAGCTCCAATTTGGGTCTGAGTCAAGCAGGTGAAAAGAGCCGGCGTGCGCTAAAGACCGAGCGGGAATACATGCCCATCGGAGACGATACTACGGTGGCGGAAAGCGCCGAAGAACGGGCCACCAACGCGGCCGGCGGGGAAAAGGCGACGCCGTCCATGGAGGAGGTGTTCGGCCCGGGGGGATTCCTCGAAAAGTGCATGCGGGGGGGATTTGACCGGGCCGTTGTCAGCGCCGACTACGAATATCGCCCCGCGCAATTGGAGATGGCGGAGATGGTGCAGGATGCGTTCGAGAAGCATCATCATGCCATCGTGGAGGCGGGCACAGGCACGGGCAAGACGCTGGCGTACCTGATCCCGGCGATTTGCAGCGGGCGGCGGGTGGTGATTTCAACGGCGACAAAGTCGCTGCAGGAACAGCTCTACCAGAAGGATATCCCGTTTCTGCAGAAACATTTCGCACCGAACTTAAAAGTAGCAGTGATGAAAGGGCGGTCGAATTTTCTGTGCATCTCCAAACTGAACCAGATGCAGGATCAGGCGTTGCTGAAGGGCATCGAGGAAATCGACGCCTTCCGGCAGATCAAGGATTGGGCGAAGCTGACGGAAACGG
>QHYN01000169.1 GCA_003224145.1 Acidobacteriota bacterium | reverse complement strand
AGTGTCTCTTGACAACGCCTTCGCTCTTATCGAGGGCCACCCAAAGGCGCTTTTCGGAATTAAGGGGCGGCCACCCGCCCCGTCCGGTCAGTGCGCGTCCTCGGTCATCACCCAGCCACCCTCGGCAGGAGATACAGCGACTGACTGTTTCTATTTTTGCAGTGCGACATGCCAAAGCGGCGGCTCTTGCGGGGTGTCTGCGACGCAAACCGTGGCGGTAAATGGTTTTACAGTTGCGACTGAAGGTGTTAATTGGACCTGTTCTTCTGTTTCGGTCCAGCCCTAGCGGAAATGGAGTCCCGTCATGCTATCGAGATGTGTTTTTCACGGACTATTATTGACCTGTTTTCTTTCACCTATGTCATTGCGCTCCTGGCACGATACAGCTCAGAGTCAACATCCCGATGTTCTTTCGAGAAGAGTCGAATCTTTGGCGCTTCTAGACGCGACGATGGAGGACGCCCTGCGCGCTCTACGGGCAACAAACCAAAATGAGATTCTGATCGGTTTTGAGGCAGTTGCGCATCGTGCCGACGAAGTGAAAAAAACAATGTCCCTCACGTTTTCCGATGCGACGGTCGCTGAGATCCTCAATGCCCTTTGCAGGAAGGACCCACGATATACCTACGAACTCGTCGATGGCCTAGTAATTCATGTCCGTCCGCTCAACTCCTACGTTGACTCTCAGAATCTGCTCGACATCCGCATTCACGATTTTTCCGTCCAAGGTTCGATGTTGCCTGCAGCAGTTATTGTGCAGATCGGAGAATTGGCACCGGAGTTGTCGTCCTATATTGCCAAAAAGCAGAGTGAATATTACAAATCCCGTAGGATCGAACCTGCTTTCCCTGGTGTCACTATGCACGGCAATATGGAACCCCAGATTAAGCTTCACATGCAAGACGTTAGCGTCCGCCAGATTCTAAACGCAGTGGTTTTATATAGCTACGAGTTGAACAAAAATTCGAAACCAGACTGGACTGGGAATAAATTGGTCCCCACAAGCTGGATGTACGACTTCATTATCGACCCTGCTGCTCCCACTGGTTTAGGTGGCTACCCCAGATGGATCACATTTTAGTTAGACGGGGACCGTTTGTCTCGGGCGGGTGGCCGTCGATAAGAGCGAAGGCCATGTCAAGAGACACTTCTTCTCCGCAATGCTTTGAAGCACCACTTGGATCTCAGAGTGGTGGAGGACCGAAGCTCTGAAACTCTCGCGGTGAATCAACTTTCGGCGGCGCTTACGAACAGATCGTTCCGCCAACCATCGATACAGTCACCAACCGCGGCCATGATTCTTCTCGATGGGAGACGATTACGATGGGACGGGTGCGCGCTGGACTTGTGCCTACTGTTCAAAAGGTAACCAAACGGGTGCAAAATTTACTTGGGACAACCGGCAAGAGACTAGCGAAAGGAAACCCACCGACAAGCTCGGAGTGGGAGGCAACGCCACCGTTGCATAGAACAGAATCACAAGGGTGGGCCAGCCAGAAGCGTTCTGGCGGATCGAGGGATTGCGTCAAAAAGAAGGGTTACGTCTCGGCACCCAACTTGTCCTAAGGTGAGCGGGAATCCGTGCGTCCGGATATGGTTCCGACGCACGGCTAAAAGGAGGCCTGAGTGAAGACGCTGAAAAACCCAGGTCTGGCGATGGTTGCCCTTTCTCTGCCGGCGATCCCTGCGGCGGCAAGGAACGGGCAGAAGGGCCTGCGCAACAACGGCACCGGCAAACTGCGTGGCCAGGCTCGTGCCGAGGAAGTTCAAACCGCGAACAACAAGGGCGACAAGGACCACACTCCGTTCAACGGAAGCAAGAGCAAAGGCAAGAAGACTCGGACACGCGCACGCGAGGGCTGGGGGAAGAAAGCCGAACACAACGCCAAGGGCCACAGCAAAAAATAGCCCGCTGCACTCGATTGCTCCGATCCAGGGGAGCCGCTGGAACTCCAGTGGCTCCCCTCTTTTGTCTTGGTGGTGGGTCAACAGTCGACAGTTCAAGGTTGAAAGTAAGTCTTCGGGGAAGAGGCTAGCGAAAGGCAGCGCGCGAGCGAGACTGGCCGGGAAGAGGACAGAACGGGTCTGAAGACCCGCCACTACGCATCTCGCAGAGTTGCTCACACAGCTTCGGAGCCTGGCTCATTCCCGCGGCAAGCTCTAATAGCACGAGATGTGCGCCAACTGGCGGACGCCTCTTCGTTTCTGGGACAGACCGCCTCCCGCTACCGCGTCATCGAGAAGCGTGGTGGCGAGCGTCAACGCCTTTCAGAATACGCTCACGCTCCGGCTCCGAGAAACCCAACTCGCCACGATTCGCGGCAATGAATTCCTCACGAGACCAACCGCCCCGCATCAAGCCTGTAATTGAGTGTGAATATGATCCGAGCAGCAGATGGCCCAATTCGTGCGCCATCAAGTTTCCCAGCACGTTCGACAGGGTCAGCAGTTGCTTTGCTGCCACCTCTTTTGCGCGATCGAAGAAAACCCAGGCATTGCAGGAAAACTCATCCGGTCCATCCACAGCCACGCCATCCACTTCGTCTTTCTTCGCCAAGCCCTTTGACATCGCACGGGGCACGACGTTGAGAATCAGATCCGTCCAATCCGTCGCGGCTGGGCAGGAAGGTCTACCGAGAAACTTACCGTTCCGTAGGCAAGTGAACCAGACAATATCGACTCCAACCTGTTGGAAGATACGTGTGGTCACGTCTTCCGCTTTTCGCAAAACATCTTCACTAACCCCGGCGTAATCGTAGACGCGAACCCTGATTTGATTATTTCCCTGAGGAGCCGTCCCGGAAGGCTGAGCTGCCGCCAAAGTATCCGTTGCAATCACCGCGAACAGAAGCGATGCCGTGATTAAACTCGCTTTCATTTCCTCACCTCCGCGATTTGCGTTGCGGGGCGAGGCTCGGTCAGTTAAGAAAGGCACTCAATAGACGGGGGCTTAAACAAGGAATGGACAAATCGCACGGTCTAGCTGACAGAAGAGAAAGGGGTTAGAGCTTGGCCTTACGCGTCGAAATCAATGGCTTTTCATTTGCCTTGGATTGGAGTAAGTTGACTTAACCAAGGACTGCTTCCCGTGCAACAGCCAGCCGACGAGATGCGTACCGTCTGTTTCGGTAGTTTCGAGGTCAACCTCACCACAGGAGAACTTCGCAAGCAGGGCATCCGGCTGAAACTGCAAGACCAGCCGTTCCAGGTTTTGACCATGCTCTTAGCCCGCCCGGGCCAGTTGGTCCACCGGGAGGAGATTCGACAGAAGCTGTGGCCCTCTGGTACCTTCGTGGATTTCGACAACGGGCTGAACGCGGCCATCAACCGTCTCCGCGAGGCATTGGGAGATTCCGCAGAAAACCCCAGGTTTATCGAAACTCACCCGCGCAGGGGATACCGCTTTATTGCTCCTGTGGAAAGATTGAATGGAAACACGGTGCCAGTTACGGAGGCGAAGCCTGAGCCACGGCCGCCTCGATCCAAACAATGGCTCTGGGTCGTCAGTGCTTTTGCAGTTGCTATGCTGCTCCTGGCCGCAATCGGCGCGTGGCGTTTTTATCATTCCCCCAAAGCAGCATTGAATTTCGCCGCGCGGGACTGGGTGCTCATTTCCCGCTTCGAAAATCGCACCGGTGAGGCTGTCTTGGACGGCACGTTGGAATATGCCCTAGAACGCGAGCTGAGTAATTCGCAGTTCGTCAATGTGGTACCGCATGAGCGTGTCGGTGACGTCCTACGCCTGATGAGGAAGCCCCTCGACACGAAAATTGATGCCGGTCTCGGCCGGGAAATTTGCTTGCGCGATGGCGGCATTCGCGCTCTGTTGACAGGCCGCGTCGAAAAATTAGGTACGACCTATGTACTCAGCGCTGAGCTGGTGGACCCGGCCCGTGGCGTGTCCGTGGCGAGCATGAGCGAAGAAGACCCGGCCGAGAGTCAGCTCGCAGCTGCCGTTCGCCGCCTGTCCAACCGCGTGCGGGAAACCCTGGGCGAAAAGTCCGCGCTCATTCAGCAGAGCGATAAACGCCTGGAAAGAATAACCACGCCTTCTCTCCACGCGCTTCAACTGTACTCCCGGGCGAACGAGCTGATGCGTCTGTCCGATGACAAACAAGCGGTTGCGGCAGAATTGCTCGAACAGGCTCTCGCCGAAGACCCAAATTTCGCGTCCGCGCATCTGCTGCTGGCTTACACCTACGCAAACCGAGGGAAAGAGGCCGAAGCGAAGCCGGAGTTTTAGCGTGCCCTTGACTTAGCCGATAGCACACCCGATCGCGAGCGCCTGTTCATCCAGGCCAGCTACTACCAGGCTGTCCAGAAGGATTTGCCGAAGGCAATCGAGGCTTATGAAGCATTGCTCCGTCTATATCCCGATCATTTTTGGGCCGCGCATAATTTGCATGATCCCTATGTGGCATACGGCCGGTGGGAAGAGGTTTGGAACCTTTCGGTTCATCTTGCGGATTTGCGTCCCAATCTCGATGATCTAGTTGACAACGAAATGGCAGCGTGTGGAATGTATGTAACTAAAGATCTCGACGCAGCAAAGCCATATATAGACCGCGTCAGGGCCATCGCCGCAGCGAATCCAAAGGGTCCTTTCACTGATGCTGCTGTCGAGATGCTTCCCATCATTCACAGTTGGTCCCAAGGCGATGTGACCAGAGCCCGCTCCCAATTCATGCAACTGCAAAAATCCGACAAAGATTTCGATTATCCGGCCTTCCTTTGGTCTACAGGCGAGCTTGCCGAGGCCGACAGACAGATGCAAGCCCATGCCGGCAATAAAAATGAATACGAGAACATTCTCTTGGGCATGGGCGCCTATATAAGAGGAGATTTGCCTGCGGCAAAAAATTATTTCCAGAAGTATAAAGACGACTTTGCTGGCTCGACAGGGTTTGTCGTGATGGGCCGCTCAGGTTTGTGGGACAGGGTTGAGGCCGACATTCGAAAGAGTCCGCCGAATCCCGGCCTTGATATCGTGCGGGGGGAGCTCTCCATCGCGCGTGGGCAAACAAGAAAAGGCGTTGCTCTGCTGGAAAAGGGACTCGAAGACATGGATAGATTTCGCAACGGCGCTTTCTACCTCGGCTCGGAAACGCTGGCGCGAGCCTATGAAAAGCAGGGCAACCTCGATGTGGCATTGCGCGTTCTACGGAGGGCATCCGACGCAAGGGCGAAAGACTGCACTTGCTTGTGCCTGATGAGCGGTGCTTGGTGGCTGAGAGGCGAATTGCAACTCGCGGATCTATATCGCAAAATGGGCCGCGTGCCGGAAGCCGAAACGGTCGAGAGCGAACTAAGGAAAATGCTGATTTACGCTGACGCCGACCACCCCATCCTCCGCGAATTGCAGAAGCGCAATCCCGTGAAGGCTGCCGTTTCCAAATGACGGACGCGACGTCGCAAGCGTAGCACTGCTTCCCGCGCGCTCCCACCTTGGGAGGGCTGTCTTCGCTAGCCTCCTGCCGGTTGTGCCAAGTAAATTTTGCCCGGTTTGCTACCCTTTTGAAGCGTAGCCGCAAGTCCAGCAGGCACTTGTCCCATCGTAAGCGCCTAAGGAATAAGGGGTTACGTCTCGGCACGACACTTGCCCTAGGATCAGCGGGAATCCGTGCGTCCGGATATGGTTCCGACGCACGGCTAAAAGGAGGCCTGAGTGAAGACGCTGAAAAACCCAGGTCTGGCGATGGTTGCCCTTTCTCTGCCGGCGATCCCTGCGGCGGCAAGGAACGG
>QHYN01000168.1 GCA_003224145.1 Acidobacteriota bacterium | reverse complement strand
CACCTACGAAGTCACGACCACCCGAGATGTGAGCCCGCACGGCGCGTGCATTTTGACGAAACAGCAGTGGGAGCCCAACCAGCGCATCGACGTTCGGTCTCTCCAGGGCAGTTTCAGCGGCTTTGCCCGCGTGGTCCACTGCCGACAGAAAGGCCCTGCTTTCATTACGGGGATGGAATTTTTTTTCACAAACGGTCAGTGGATGGAGGGTCAGCGGCATTCCAGCGGTGCTGCAACGGGGTGAAGATTTCTCTTCACATTACCTCAGTACACTAACTCATACAGAAAAGTGCGCCCCGACTCAGCCGGGGCGTTTTGCTTTTTAGGAGCACCGCTCCCCGCATGAATTTTCTTGCGCCGCAATGCGCAAGCCTCTCTCCCTTTGGTCTGACTTTTCGCACAAAACGAAGAACTTAGAACCCATTCTGCGCTTGCGTCGCAGAAAGAGGAGCCAAATGCCAGCCTATCAAAACGTGACACCGCCGATTTCACTGTTCTCCGGGGACGTAGGCTTCAGTTTCAACAATGAAACATTCCCCGCAGCCAACACGGCCGGCAGCCAGTTTGCCCTTCCGAGTTTCACGGGCGTGCCGGACAGCGGCACGGCGGTGCGCTGGCAGACTATTTTTGGGACCGCTCCCACGGCCGTGAACATGGTGCTGCAGGGTGCCATGGCGGACATTGACGCTGAATACCAGACCATCGACACGACCACCGCCACCGCGGGGGAAGCCCGGACCGTAGCGGGAGTTCAAGCCAAATTCGTGCGCATCAAGTTCGTATCCTCGACCGGCGGCGCCGGCCTGACCGCAAAACTCATGGTGTAAGCTCCGCGAAACGATCCTCAGCACCACCATTCGCATCGGCTGATCCCGAGACGCTCTGGCTCTCGCGTTTCGATGAATGCCACAAAAGCAGAGGAGGGAATGTGCGACAACTTTTGATTCTTTTGACCGCAGGCCTGATTTTGCTTGGCGGCCAAGCCGGGGCCGCTCCAGGCCAGCACATGGTTACGGCAACGCTGAATTACGACTTCACGGTGGACAACGCCTGCAGCTCCACCGTGACGACCAACTGTCTGAAACAATTCAATATTTACGATCTGACGGGTACCGTGCCGGTGAAACTGTTTTCCATCGCCGCGCCGCCCGGAGCCAACGGCCCGGTAACCGGAATCACCGGCACCAGTGGCCCCGTTACGCTGCGCTCCGGTATGCACACCTTCGGTGCCACCGCACAACTTGCCGACGGCACGGAGTCCGACCCAAACACGTCAACTGCTACTGCCACGGTCAAGTCGGCCGCACCAGTGAGCTTCACTGTGGCTGTGCAGTGACTCGCGATAGTGCCCGGCAGTAGCAGGAAACTTAGAGGGAAAGCCCCGAAGGTCCGCGCAGATGCAGGGAACAATCCCGGCTTTCTTCCTCCTCGGAAACTTCATGAAAAAGTGCATTGCCTATGAGCGGGTGCATCCCTTGCCGAACGCGTGGTGCTCATGTCGAAAGCCCGCCGCGTCTGGCAGCGTTTTTTGCAAACGGCACGGCGATGCCGTAGACGGCGCGGTACTCGGGATGCTCGTGCACGGATATGGCCTCGGGGAAAATCACCCTTCCGCAAAACGTTCCGTCGCAGAAGAGGTCGTGGACCCGCGAAACAGCAACGAAGCGACGCCACGCGTTTCCGCCGTAAACAAATTCCATGACTGATAGCAAGAATTCACGAAAGGTGAACGGGCATGCCGGGCCGAACGGCCGCCCCAATGGCCACGGCCCGGCCTCTACGGAGCGAGGCGGGGTCCCGGTGCACCGGGGCCGCGCTGCGTCTGACGACGCAAGCGGAGTTCCCATTGCAACTGCCGCAGCCTCTACGGTTGCGGCCGGCACGGCCCGCGAGGCGTACGCTGAGGTGGCACCGCCCGCTCCGAATGGAGCTGCGCGTATCTTACCCGAGTCAACAAGCCCTTCCTCGGACCAGGGCAATAAAGAAAAGCAAATCCCGCCCGGCGAAAAGCCGCTCCCCGCGGACGTCGAGGAATTCGTCCAGGAAATTCACCACAAGATTGACATTACCGAGGTCTGGCACGGCCTGCTGCGCCACGGCGACGACAAGATCCGGCAACGCGCCGTCGAGCGCCTGACCGACCTGCTCTACAAAGGCGCCGGGACTTCCGGAGAAGAGCCGCAGCAGATCATCTTCGATTTGCCGCGGCCAAAACGAGATTGAAAAGGAGCGGCGGGAGTGACGCCGCGGAGGAAGGGAAATGGTAAACGCGAAACTGATTTTCATTGGGGAAGTGACGCAGGTCGCCGGCGTCGCAGCCGTGGTGGCGGGCGTCGTGCTGAGCTTGCATCACTGGCCTGCCGCGGCCGCGTTGATCGGCGGAGGCGCGGCGTTCTACGTCGGCAGGAAGCTGCGCGCTCAATAGCGCTAGGACACAGATCCGGCCCCAATGCGTCCAGCTTCGAAAAAAGGAGGCGGTCCGCTGGCCTTTAGCGATTTTTATGATCCATTTCCCAGGCAGCGGCAATTCCACGAATCGCGCGCCAAGTACCGCCTGTTCGGTGGGGCCGCCGGGCCGGGAAAAACAAAAGCGCTTCTTTGGGAAGCCATCGGGCAGGCCAACGAAGTCGCTGGCTGCGACACGTTGCTCCTGCGGCGCACTTATCCGGAGCTGGAATCTTCGCTGCTCTCCTACTTTCGCCAGGACGTGCCGCGATCGCTTTACAAAAGCTATAACGAATCGAAGCACGTCGTTACTTGGAAGAATGGTTCCACGACGCGGTTCGGTTACTGCCGCAATGAAAATGACGTTTACCAATACCAGGGCGCGGAGTTTCTGTTCATCGGCGTCGACGAGCTGACACACTTCACGCTGAAACAGTGGCAGTTTCTTACTTCCCGCAACCGCTGCCCCGTGCCGGGAAGCGTTTGTACCATGGCCGGCGCGACGAACCCGGGCAACCTCGGCCACGCCTGGGTCAAAGCCCTGTGGGTGGATCACATGCCGCCGGCGGGTTTTGAGCGCCCCAATTTGTACGACGCCCGCGACTACGACTTCATTCGCGCGCGCCTCGACGACAACCCCATCTACGCCAACGACACCGAGTACCGCCGCACGCTCGAAACACTTCCCGAGCATTTGCGCCGCGCTTTTCTCGAAGGCGACTGGGACGTCTTCGCGGGACAGTACTTCGACATTTTTGACTACGGACGGCACACCGCGCGGCCCGAAGAGATCCGGCTCGAGCCTTGGTGGCCGCGGTGGATTTCGGTCGACTGGGGCTTCCAGCATCCCAGCGCGGTGTATTGGCACTGCGCCGTACCAGCGCAATTTCCCCCTCGTGTCATTCCGAGCGAAGCGAGGAATCCTGGCAGGTACGATGCGTCTTGCCCCGATCCCTCGGTCGCGTCACGCTTCGAGCGTGCTGAAAGCACGACCCCTCGGGATGACAATCCTTGTCGGATTGTCACCTACCGTGAATTCCTGCAGAGCGGCCTTTCGCCGCGCATGCTGGCGCAAGCCATTGCCGAACGCAGCGGCCGCGAGCGCATCAGCGAAGTGTTTCTCTCGCCGGATGCTTTCGCGCACCGCACTTCGGAAGCGTCCATCGCCGAGCAACTCGGCGACGTGCTGGTGGCCAACGGCCTGCCGCGCCCCGCGCCCGCTGATGACGACCGCGTTGGCGGCTGGCAATGGATGTACAGCATGTTGCAATCGAATTCCTGGCTGATTTCCGACGACTGTCCGGAACTCATTGAGTGTTTGCCGCAGCTGGTCACCGACGAGGCTCGCGGCGAGGATATTCGCAAGGTCGACGGGGACGATGCGGCCGACGCCGCACGCTACGGCCTCGTCTCCGGCGCTAGGCTCGCTGGCCTGCACCAATTTGTCATTCCGAGCGGAGGGCCGGTCGGTTTCGCTGGCCCGCAGTCGAGGAATCTCTCTTCCGTCGATCCGCGGGCAGGGCATTTCGTCCATGGCATGCCGCTTGACGAACAAATTGCCCGGCAAGTCAGCGCGCAGGATCCGACCTCTCGCGCCATTCATTACCAGCGCCTCGAATCCGAAGCCAAAAAGTTCTTTCGGCCC
>QHYN01000010.1 GCA_003224145.1 Acidobacteriota bacterium | reverse complement strand
CAGCAGAGTAAACTCGCAGAGCTGCGCAGCAGACCGGCGGGCAGGTAGTCGTGGCGAAGGCTAGGTAAGTCCGCAGGAAAACCGCCTCCTCTAACATCGTGTGGAATACTCTGGGCAGGCCGGGATGCGATCCTGCGCACCGAAATAGAAGTTTGTGCTGACAAAAGAGCATAATAGTTGGGACGGAAACAAAGCAGTGGTGTGCGAGGTCAAGTATGGGCCATACGACGAAAGGACGGCTGACGACTCCGTTGATCTGGGAAAACGGGAAGCATCGTCCCGCGAGTTGGGAGGAGGCACTGGACAGCGTTGCCGCAGGATTCCGCGCGCAAGTCGAAAAACAGGGCCCGCGCACGTTCGGAATGTTTAGCTGCTCGAAAACCACCAACGAGCTGAATTTACAACTCGTCTAGGACTATCAGTACCCAATCCTTCCCACGGGCCTGCATTTCTTACTTCCCTCCCTGGGCCACCCGCGCTCTATTCCCTATCACATCAATACTTTAGCCGAGCATCCTATGGAACCGTCACTGCCTCTGATCAGGAGGGAGGTGTACATGCATTTGCCGAATCTGCATCTACCGAAGCTGAATTATGACAAACTGAAGCTGCCCAAACGCCGCTATCTCCTCATGGGAGGAGCGGTGCCGCTGGCAGCTTTGGTGGCCATCGCCACCACTCTGCACGCCGCCCAGCCTGATGCCCTCACCATACCCGAGCGCACGCCCATACACGTGACGCTCGATCAAACTCTGGCCACCAATAAGAACAAGGCCGGAGATCATTTCCAGGCGACGGTCTCCCAGCCGGTGGTTGTGGACGGAAACACGGTCATCCCGAAAGGCGCGCGTGTTGAAGGGCGAGTCGTGGATGCGCGCAAGGCCGGATACCTGAAGGGCAAGGCGGATCTTCGCCTAGCTCTCCAAGATGTCCGCGTGAATGGCCAATCGTATGAGGTGCGCACAACGTCCGTGGGCCGCAAGAGCATCGTCCACACAAAGCGCAATCTTCTGTGGATCGGCGGCGGCGCGGGCGGCGGAGTGTTGATCGGCGCGCTCGCGGGCGGCGGTGAAGGCGCGGCGATCGGCGGTCCGGTGGGAGCGGCTGCCGGAGCCGGGGTCGCGTATTTCACTACCAAGAGGAATGTGAAGTATCCCGCGGAAACGCAGCTCACATTCCACCTGGCGCAGCCAGCCACTTTCAGCAATAAGAGCTGACGTCAACCCATCTCATCCCCAATCGGGGATGGAAAAAATGGGCGGGCCCCCGCGGGTTTTGAGCAAACGAAATTTGGCTCACCGGCGGTTCGGCCCGCCCTCTATTTTTTTGCGGGAATCGTGGCGCGGAAATGCCGTTCCAAGAAATTGGAATCAAACACAAGAGCAACTGCTTCGGGGAGAGCGCAATGACCGAGCCCAACGAAGGTCCGCCCGAATAGGTCGGAGTGGCACTAATGCTTAGCTTGCTTGGCGAGATCCCAGCCTTCCATGACGACAGCACGATACGTCTGTTCGGTGCGGACGGCGTCCTGAATGATTTCCTGAAGTCTTCGTAGCATTTGCTGCGCCTGGGGATCCTCGGGGTTCAATTTCTGCTTGCCCTGGGAAGCTTGCATCGACTGCACTTGCGCCACAATCTGCTTTAGCTCCACGATCAACTCGCGCTCATGAGACACGTAGCGATCTTTCGCGGCATAGAGCTTATCTTCCCAGTTCCGCCGGTTAGGGAAGTCCACATCATTGTCGAGCAAAACCGCTTTGGCCAGCGTGGCGCGGTCGAGGGCGTCCAGCTGTTTCAGACCCGCCTCGGCCTCGTCGACACGAGCCATGGCCTGGGTCAAGGCGTTCCCGCCGCCTGAGGTCTGGGAACCGCCAAGGTCACCCAGAGACAGCCCACCCAGACCCTTGCTCGAGGGAAGAGTGTCGTCGGTGATCACCGTCTTGGGCTTGGCGTTGTTCTTCTCTTTGTCCTTGCGCGCCGCGCGCGCGACGTCGCCCAGGGATGGCTGACCTTGGTCTTGAGCCAAGGCGGGCGTCGAGGGAATCACGAGCCAGATCAACGCTCCCAGGAAAGTCATTTTTCGGAACATGCTCGCCTCCGTGTCAAAACGCCCTATTGTCTCGGAACGGGATACCCGTCTGGCCATGTTCTCGCCCAAAGCGTTGGGAAGCTATAGGCCGAGAGTACTGCGTTATCTAAAACGCTACCGTTCGTCGTGGCAGGGTTGGCTGCTTACTGCGGCGCGGTGAGGTAGGAACGGCGGTGGCGGACTTGGTAGTTGCCGGTGGCGACTTTGACTGTGATGGAGCGGTACGTGTTGGCGGAGCCGCGGGGATTGGGATAGTAGGCGAGGCGGTATTGGGTGCGGAGTTCGCGGTCGATGCGATCGAAGATGGCGCCAAGCTCCTGAGGGGTGTCGGGATAAAACATGGCGCCACCGGTCGTGTCTGTCATGGTTTCGAGGGCGTGTTCGCCGGCGGTGTTGCGGCCGTTTTCGTTTTTCACGGGGCGAATGATGATGGAGTAAAGGAGCACGTTGGAGCGCACCGCTTCTCTTCGGGCGGCATCGAAGTCGGAGCGGCTGGTGGTTTCGCCGGCGTCGGTGACCAGTATGATGACACGTCGGCGGTCGTCGCCGCGGCGCTCGAGGGCGCGCGAGCCGAGCAGAACGGCGTCGTAAATGGAGGTACCCGCACCGTCAGGGATTTTGCGGACCGCGTCCTGAAGAACGGCGACGTTGTCGGAGAAAGGTGCGCGCTCTCTGACCTCCTCGTCGAAAGAGAAAACGGAGAGACGGTCACCGGGGCGTATGACCTGGCGAATGAAGTGCGCGGCAGCTTCGCGTTCGAAGGTAATTTCTTTGTGGGCGCTGAGGCTGGCATCGATCATGAGCGCGAGGTCAAGCGGCTGGGACGTTTCCGGCTCGAAAATGTCGATTTTCTGCCCGTTACCTTCGTCGAAAAGCTGAAACGCTTCGCGCGGAAGGTCGGGGGCAGGGCGATTGTGCTCGTCGAGAACGCTGACGAGAACGGTGACGAGATTAACGTTGACGCGAATGCGGTTGCGTTGGGCTTCGGAGTCCTGAGGAGTCTCTTTTTCCGCGGGCGGAGTGGGCTGAACGATTTTTCCGGGCTCGCCGACAGGGGAAGCATTGGGAGAAGGTGAAGTTGAGCCGGCGTTCGTTTTTGCGGTCGTGCTGGAATTGGACTTTGACTTTTGCGCCCAGGGCGGGCGGTTGGGATTGTCCTGGGTGAAGGCAATTCCACTCGAGAGCGCGACGGCAACGACCAGAACCGAGACGGGGTGGGTGCGAAGGGCTGTCATTAGCATTGGGAGTTAAGATGCTGGTTTGACGCGCAAGGTCACCGCAGGTGCGGGAGGAAGTTCGCCATCGGCCCACACAGCGCCGTCTTCGAAGTATTCTTTTTTCCAGATGGGGACGGTGCGCTTGAGCGTGTCGATGGCGAAGCGGCAGGCGTCGAACGCAGCAGCGCGGTGAGGAGCGCTGACGGCGATGAGAACGCTGGTTTCGCCGATTTCGAGGCGGCCGAGTCGATGGACGATCGCGACGCAGTGGATAGCGAATTTTTCGTGGAGCTGCGCTCCGATTTCGCGCATTTTGGCGAGTGCCATGGATTCGTAGGCTTCGTAGTCAAGGTAAAGTGTCGGGCGATGGTGCGATTGATTGCGGACGAAACCGTCAAATGTCACGATGGCGCCGTCACCGGGGGCGCGAACGTGGCGGATGAGAGCGCCTACGTCGATAGGCTCGCGCACCAGCTGGAAAATGTCGTCCTGGAGGGCCGCGGCCATGGGGATGGGTCAGCCGCCGCTCACGGGCGGAAGGAAGGCCACTTCGTCGCCGGAGCGAAGCGGAGTGTCCCAGGAAGCAAATTCCTCATTGCGGGAAGCGACCACGGAAGAGCGGTATTTTGCGAGTTCGGGAATGCGCGCCGCATAGAGAGCGAAGAGTTCCTCGATGGTGGAGGCGTCGGCGAGATCGAGGAACTCCTCGGAATGGCCAAGGACATCTTTCAGGCGGCCAAAGAACAGGACCTTCACGCGGACGGTTTGTGAGACAGGGGCCATAAAGGAATTGTAACCCGCGCGACGGTGGCGGGCTAGTAGGCATGCTTGGCTGTGCCCACGTCTATGCGCAGTTCAGAACCGCTATCTGGAGTTACGGAGTATTCGACATTGCTGCCCGCCTGGTACGTTTTGAAAGCTTCGATTGCTTGACCACAGTGCGAGAGTCGCATACCGTGCAGGTATCGCTCATTGGCTGGCGCCACAAAAAGAAGAGCGAAACGGAAAAAGATGAAGATTCTGGTGACGGGTTCGACGGGCCTGGTGGGGACGGCGCTGGTGAATGTGCTGGCGCGCGATGGAAATACGGTGTGCCGGCTGATGAGACCGCAGAGTAAATCCCCGGCAAGCAGCAAAGATGGTTTTGACGTCGCGTGGAATCCCGCAACGGGAGAATTGGGCGGGGCGGGTGTGGGCGCGGACGCCGTCGTGAACTTGGCCGGAGCGTCGATTGCGGATGGGCGGTGGACGAAGGAACGGAAGGAACTGCTGCGCACAAGCCGGATCGACACGACGCGCGCGCTGGTCAATGCGCTGGCGAAAATGAGCGCGCGCCCTAGAGTGCTGGTGTCGGCGTCCGCAATTGGTTACTACGGGGACCGAGGCGACGAATTACTGACAGAGGAGAGCAAGGCAGGCACGGATTTTCTTGCCGGACTTGCCCAGGAATGGGAGGCCGAGGCAAGGAAGGCCGAGGCACTGGGAATTCGCGTGGTGATTGCACGGTTTGGAATCATTCTCGCGAAGCATGGTGGAGCGCTGCCGAAGATGATGCTGCCGTTCAAATTCGGCGCTGGCGGAAAACTCGGCTCGGGGAAGCAGTGGATGTCGTGGGTGACGCTCGAAGATGTTGTCGGGATTCTAAGATTCGCGCTGGAGAATTCCTCGGTGAGAGGCGCGGTAAACGTGGTCGCGCCGCAACCCCTGCAAAATGCCGAGTTCACGAAGGTGCTGGCGAAGGCCATGCACCGGCCTGCGCTCTTCCCTGCTCCGGCATTTGCGCTGCGGCTGGCGCTAGGCGAAATGGCCGACGCCCTGCTGCTCTCCAGCCAGCGCGTCGTGCCGCACATCCTGCAGCAGCTCGGGTACGTGTTTCTTCATCTAGACCTGTCGGCGGCGCTTGCCAGCATCCTTATGGTGGCGTGAGCTGCAGCCATCATTTGACGATGGAGAGACTAACTTCGACCTTCATGACTTTGCCGCTGAGCGGGTCCGTTGCCATTGTGGATTCCATGACCTGCCCCTCGCGTAGTTTCAATTCGAGGTCGCACCGGAACTGCCGAACGACCGGCTCTCGGAAGTGGCCTGCCGCAGCTTCTGGCTGCGCAGGATCCGTTTTTGTCACGGGGATGGCAACGTCGCCTTCGACCCAGGAACGCTCCAGACCCAAACCAAGAAGGAAACGGCCTTCGGGCGTGTGCACGGCGCGTGCGTCAATATTTGTGCCGACATCGAAGTAACTGAATTGATCCTTCCCAGTGTAAACCGGCACGCGGCTGCCGACGCGGAGTTTAGTCGCCGGGCCCCGCCAGTCGGAAGCGTCGGGAGCATTGATATAAAGGGTGTAAGGAAGACTCTTGATTTTCCTGTCGCCGTCATACTCGGTGAAGACGATCAGAGCCTTGACTGGGGTCGTTGAAACTTCGCCTTTCGGCTTTTCTTCCGGCTTGGGCTTGTCCTGAGCCCGACAGACCGGCAACAGCATGCCAAGCAAGAGAACTGATGCCACGTGAATTGCACTCGTTTTCATTCTTCCCTCCACAGTCACTCGATCTTTGTTCGACCAGCGCTAACGTTTTTCGCCGACACTGTGCGACGCTTCGGCTTCTCCACCTTCAAGCGGTTTGATCTCGATGTCCGCAATCTGTAGAAGGTCTGGACTTACCAAAGCATCTTTTCTCTCCGGCGTTTGCGCGAGAAAAGCTGTCGCAACATCACTGCGCTGGCTCAATGTGGCAACGAAGCGGGCCAGCGCCTCATGCTCATCCGCAGGAACAAGGACTTGCGGATTGCTAGACGCCACGGGATGGAAGAAAGTTGAATTCCGCGCTGTATGGGAAGGATTGGCACCGGTGGAAGCCGTCTCAGCGGCCGCGGCAGGAATCTTCCCAGGATTCGCGTTTGTTCCAGGCGTTATTGCAGTCGGGGCGAAGACAGGACCTTGCCTGACTACGTTTTCGGGCGTTGCGTGATAGGGTCGCGCAATCAGAAAAACCACGAAGGCGAGAGCAACACCCGCAGAGGCAAAGACCAGTGGCTGCAGCCATCGCGGCGGTGGCGCGACGGCAACTTCGTCGAGTCCAGCGCGGACGCGGGGAAGAAGAGAGGGAGGAACTTCGGCGTTGGCGGCGGCGTGAAGGCCGGAATCGATTGCGGTAAACAGAGACTGTTCCTGTTCGAACGCGGCACGGCAAGAATCGCAGGCGGTGAGATGCGCACGCAGGGCGCCTTGCGGGCCGACTCCGGTAGCCGCGGCTTCGGTCAAGGCATCTTTATAGTGTTCGCATGGCATCGTAACTTCTCCGCTAGTTTCTTTCGAGCGATAAAAATCCGGGATTTCACCGTGCCGGTTGGCACGCCGACCATCTCGGCAATTTCGTCGATGGTGTAGCCCTCCATCGCCGAGAGCAGAAGCACCAAGCGCAATTTCTCCGGCAACTCGTCAAGAACACGCTCAAGGTGCCCTTGAAACTGATTCGAAACGGCGATGTCTTCAGCGGTCGCCGGCGGCGGCAAATGCGCCGGCTGCGACCAGAGCGTGTCGCGCTGCTCGCGGCGCTTCGCGGAACGCAGGCGATCCAGCGCGAGACGAAACGCAATACGAACGAGCCAGGCGCGGAAGCGGCTGCGATCGCGCAGCCGATCGAATCCGCGATAAGCGCGCAAAAGAGCTTCCTGCGCGACATCCTCCGCGTCGGCGGCGTTGCGCAATACACCGCGAGCCACACGGTAAGCCAGCGGTCCGCATTCCCTGAGGCGCTCTTCGAACTCCCGCCGGGCATCCGCTTGAGCTGCCTCGCGCACCCACTCGCTCCTCGCTGCGCTGCCTGGCTGGATCAGAACCAGCTCCTGCATAGGATTCCTTCGGAAAGCTCCCAACGCCCGGCTGCCTGAGTCGGCATGGGACGCTCGGTCCCCGTACAACTGCCAGACGCCGTGGTTGCGAATTTGGTTCACTGCCATAGGGCTGCTTCGGGCCGGGTTGCGCTAAATCCCCAGTTGTCCCAAGAGCTCTTCGAGATTGGAATCGTCTACCACGACTTCCCGCGGCGGCTCTCCATCGGGAACCGCCTGGACGGCGCCTTCATCAAAAGCCTGAAAAAGACGCATCTTGGCGACGGCGTATTCCTCGGAACTGGTAAGTCGGCGGCCGTTCTGGCTTGCCCAGGTGTCCAGCGCGGATTGGTGGACGAAGATTTTGAAGGGAAAGGCGGAGTGGCGGTCGATGGAAACGACATAGGTGAACTCGCCGCCGGGGCTCGCGCCGCGTTTGGCGCGATTTCCTTCGAAAAAATAATACTGATAGACGTAGCCGTCGGCGGCAGAGTAGCTCTTGACGCGGCGCACGGCATCGGGACGAGCCATGGCTGGATTATTGGAGGCGGACCGCGGGAAGTCAACGCAGGAGTTCAGCTGTGATGTGGTACCGAAATGAAACAGACCTATTGGCGCCGGGTGCCAAATTAGAACGAACTCCGTTTCACAAAGAGCCTCTGCATCAGTTTCGAGCACGCAGTCGGGAGAGCAGGAAGCCGCTTTGAAACCGCAAAGTGCTCATTTCACGACCCCTTCTGACAAAACCGCTCAACTTCATAGTTCCTAGCCCCTGAATCACTCCTGGTTTCTTCGCTGGCCCTTCGCCTGCTTTCCGCTGGGCATGCGGCCCCTTCCGCGAAGCTACGGAAAAAGATTCTGGAAGGCGCGAGTTGCCCTCATTGCTCTTCTCACGGCGGGAGCATGGATGTTGGGCTGCGGCGCAGGAGGTTCAGTCGTCCCTACGCCACCACCTCCTCCCTCCATCACAGTGACCGTGAACCCGTCGAGCGGCTCCATCGTGCTTGGGAACCAAATGACGTTCACAGCGACCGTGACCAACACAACCGACACCAGTGTGAGCTGGAGCGTAAATGGCATTGCCGGTGGCAATGCGGCGGCAGGAACAATCACCGCGGCGGGAGTCTACACCGCGCCGGGGGACCTGCCCTCCGCGGTCACCGTACAAATCACGGCGACAAGTCACGCGGATGCCAAGAAATCCGCTACGGCAAACGTGACGATCATCAGCGACATCACTCTCGCGCTGACGCCAAATCCCGCAAGCGTGGAGCTAGGGGCCTCACAGGCATTTCAAGTCGCGGTTACGAGCAGCGGTCATCCCGATACCTCCATGCGCTGGAGCCTTTCGGGCGCGGCGTGCCCAAGCGCGTGCGGTGCGGTGGATTCGAGCGGGCGGTTCACCGCCCCGGGAATCCTTCCCTCGCCGGCGAGCGTGACGCTGACCGCACAAAGTGTTGCGGATCCTACGAAGCAGGTGTCCGCCCTGGTGACCATCGCCAGCAATTTTACGGTGCAGCTTTCCGCGCCATCGAGCGTGCCGGCAGGAGGATCCGCGACGATTGTGGCCACGCTGACGCCGGTTCCCAATTCCAATCCCAGCACGGTGCTGGCCTGGTCGCTCAGCGGCCCGGGGTGTAGCGGATCTTCCTGCGGAGTATTGAGCGTGGTGACGACGCAGTCCAGCAGCGGAGGTTCGGTTTCAAATTCTGCGACCTACACTGCGCCAGCCACGGCGCCAAATCCAAACACGGTCACGGTAACGGCTACGCCGCAAGCAGACCCTTCCAAGAAAGCGCAAGCAACAATCGCGATTCAAGCTGGAGTCAGCGTAGGTGTCTCGCCTGCTACGGCGACCCTCGCGGGGGGACATCGCGCGACCCTAACGGTGCAGGTGAACGGAACTTCGAACACCGGCGTGGACTGGAGCGTGAACGGTATCCCCGGAGGAAACTCCACGTTCGGCCAAATCTGCGTCGTCGGCTCGAGTCCCTGCCAGACAGTCACGAGCACCACGGCATCGCAGGTGGATTATCTTGCGCCCGGCGCCATCCCTTCGCCGAATCCGGTGAGCGCCACCGCCGTGAGCGTCGCCGATTCCACGAAAAGCGCGAGCGCGCAAATCACGGTGATCAATCACGTCGTGGTGTCCGTTCAGCCTGCCAGTGTCACGCTGGCCCCTCTCGCGGTGCAGGGCTTCCAGGCGTCGGTGCTAGGAACCAGCAATCAAAACGTGGTTTGGCAGGTGCAGGGCACCGCTTGTTCGACGGCGGGAGCTTGTGGAACAGTCGATGCCAATGGAATTTTCACGGCGCCGGCCTCACCTCCGTCGCCGAATGCGATTCAAGTGGTGGCCATCAGCTCCGACGATCCAACGCAATCGGGCGCCGCGAACGTGACGATCTCCACCGGCGCGGATATTCTCACGCTTCATCCGTCCAGCGTGTATGCGGGCGCGGCACAAGGCTTCACGCTGCGCGTGGATGGCAGCGGCCTCGTGGCCTCCAACCCCGGACCTGGTTCGACGATGCTCGTTGCGGGGACGGCCAGAACAACCTCGTGCATTTCGAGCCTCGAGTGCACCGCGCCCGTGACCGCTGCGGACGTGGCCATCGCCGGAAACGTTTCCGTGCAGGTGCAGAACCCAGACGGCACTAAATCAAACGCGGTGTCGCTGGTCGTCGCCCCGCCAAACCTTTTCGATGATGTGATTGCACTCAGCAGTTCGGCGCCGGGCGCTACCGGGAAAGATATTGTGGCCGTGGATCCGACTACGGCGGGAGTTTCTACTCCAGGCCTCGACCTGGATTTGAGTGTGGCGGCGCTGGGTGTGTTCTCGACAGCGAACAATTCCTGCACTCTTGGCGGGAATCCCATTCCGCTGCAAAGGCCCGCGAGCGGAACGGCCACGGCAGACATCTGCCTTTTTTCGCAAAACGGTTTTGACACCAGCATGACGTACACGGTGTCCTGGCCCGGCGACGTCGCAGTCATCGCGAAGCAGCCTGCGGGGCTGGGCATCATCCACCTTACGTTGCAAGTTCCGGCGAGCGCCGCGCCGGGTGCGCGAACGCTTTTCATTCAGAACACCAATCTGGACAAGACCGCGGCGAGCGGCGCGCTGGAGGTCCGTTGAGATGAGTTACGTCGAGCGGCGGAGATTTTTGTGGATTCTGTTATTGGTGGCGCTCGCGCTGCTAGCCGTGGTGGCGAACGCGACCACGCTCTCGCGAATGCGCTTCGAGGACCTTGCCCGGCAGGCAACGGCCGTGGCACGAGTGCGCTGCTTGGCCACGGCGAGTTTTTGGGAAAACGGTGAGATCTGGACGGACACGACCTTCACGGTCGTTGAGCAAGCGAAAGGGTTTCTTCCTGGAGTGATAAAGATTCGAACGCAGGGCGGAAGTGTTGGCCATCTCCATTCGAGAATCGAGGATGTGCCGGTTTTTCATCCCGGCGAGGAAGCGTATTTGTTTCTCTGGGGCCGCGAAGGAGAACCCTTGCGCGTGTTGGGATGGGCGCAGGGAACGTTTCGAATTGCGCGAGACGTTAGAACCGGCGTGGAAACCGTGACGCAGGATTCAGCGGCAGTTCCCGTTTTTGATCCGCGAACGCATCGCTTCCAGCACGGAGGAATCCGCAATCTGCCGCTGGCGGTTTTTCAATTAAAGCTGAAAAAGGCGCTCGAACAAAGCGCGCCTTAAAATGGAAAGGATCCGGGGAGGAGCGAAATGAGAAACGGTGGGAAGCGAATTTGTGCTTCTATTTTAGCGTTGCTCTATGGAACGTGGTGCGCGCTCGCGGTGCAAGCTTATTCGTTCAACCTGATCGTCCCAGATGTGCGGCAGCCAGCGGCGATTTCCAGCGGCTCGGCCTGTCCCGTGCGTGCGCATCAACTAACCACCGCGGGAAGCATTGCCGCTCAATGGAGCACCGCGTTGAGTACCGGCCCTGTGACGGTCCTCACGCAAAACCAGACCACGGGCGGACGGCTGACGGAAATCGAGCAGACCATCACGCAGTCGCTCGGGGTGTGGACGGGCGTAACCGGAACCCTGCTGTTGCCGGGAATTCTCGCGCCCTTGGCGCGAACCGCCACGCAAAACGCATGCGGCGCGGACGGTCTCAACAGCATCTGCTTCGATCAGGCGGATATGGCGTTCACACCGGGCGTGCTCGCGTTCACCCGCGTGATCACCGCGGACGTCACCGGGATTCAGGTGGGCAGCAGCGCAATTTCCACAGAACTGGGGCAGATTCTCGATGCGGATATCTATTTCAATCCAAGCGATTCGAACACGACATTTGCAACACCACAAGCACTGCCATCGTTCCCAAAGGCCTACGACCTTGAATCCGTGCTGACTCACGAGCTTGGACACTTCCTCGGATTCAGCCACTCCGCAGTTTGGAGCGCGATGATGTTTCCGTTTGCTCCGGCGCCCGGAACCATCAGCGGCACGCGGCCCACGACGCAGCAGCCGGATGCTCCGCTCGGAGACGACGATCGGACCGGATTGCGCGTGCTTTATCCCGATCCGGCGGACACGCTGCACCAGGGATCGATCAGCGGGAGGATTACTCCCGCAAACTCGCTCGCGCTGCCCACTTTTCCTCCTGGAGTGACGGGCGTGTTTGGTTCGCACGCTGTTGCGGTGGACAATTCGACGGGCGCAGCGATTGGAGCAACGATGGGAGGATGGAGTTGCACGGCGCCGGGTCCGGCGCAGTTTGATGGCACGTATCAAATTGCGGGATTGGCCGTAGGAAGCGACTACACCATTTATGCGGAAGCACTCAATGGGGCAGCCAATCCATCCCAATTCAACAACGCCATGATGTCGCTTTGCCGAAACACGATGACTGATCCGGGATGGCCGCCGGTGCAAGCGTGCGTGGTTCCGGCAGTCGACATTAGCTTCACGACGCGCACGCGGCCCGGGCCGTGAGGAGAGTTTAAGTTTTAAGTCTTAAGTCTGCAATCTTGGTTTTTGGTTTCCGGTCTTCCGTTTTTAGCTTTTCGTGAGTGGCTTAGAATCCTGGAGTGAGCCAGCCGCCACCAAAGAGCAGGCCGGGGCCAAGCGACGCCAGGAAGATCGGTTTGCGTTCAGCCGGTTCCAGTTGGAATGCTTTTTGCAGAGCAGCGTGAAGGGCGGCACCGCACGTGGAAGAGCCGAGATTCCCGTAGATGCGGGAGATCGGAGGAAAAACGTCCGGCGAGACGCCGCACTGTTTCGCAAGGAGAGTCAAAAGGCGCGGATTCGGTTGATGCGTGGCGAAGGCACCGACAGAAGCACGAGGGATGCCGCTGCGTAATTCCACGGCGGTGATGACTTTCTCCAGGCGGGTAATCGCGGCACGAGAAAGCGCTTCACCATCGAACTGAACATGAACGCCAATATCTTTTCTGTACACAACCTGAATGGCTGCGGCATATTGTCCCGCGCAGCCGAAAAGAAATTCGCCAAGGCGATAGCTTGAGGCGGCTTTCACGCCATCGCCGGGACGCAGCAAAAAAGCGCTGGCGCCGTCGCCGAAAAGCCCGCCGAACTCGCCAGCGACACGGCCGGGAGTGAGTGCGCGGCTGTGCAGGTCAGCGGTGATCACGGCGACAGCGCGCGCCGCGCCAGAACCGATCAAGGATTGAGCGACAGCGAGCGCATTGAGCAATCCGAGACACCCGCCGCCCAGGTCCAGAGCACCACAGCTTTCGCGTGCCAGCAATCGAGAGTGCAGTTGCGCGGCGAGCGACGGGTAGTCGTGATGCGTTTCGCTGGTGGCGATAATCCAGTCGAGGTCCTGCGCTCCGCAGGAGGTGCCACGCAGCGCCTCTTGCGCCACCTTTGCGCCTAGCGTCAATTCGGTCTCGCCCTCGGAGGCGTAAGCGAGTGATTCGATTCCCGCGCGATTGCGGAGCTTGCCGACCGGCATGCCGAACGCGCGATCCACTTCTTCGGAGGGCAACGACCGCGAGCCCGATACAAACCCTGAAGAAACAACGAGGACGTGGACTGGTTCTCTAGAAATGCTTTCCCGCCCTTCGGCTGGCCGATCCCTCATCACCTTTCCTCGAGCCACTCGGTGAAGTGCGCCCACCGAGAATGGCGACTCTATCTTCCATCAGACCATCAACACTTCCTAGTACAAGTAGGCAGGGAAAAGCCGGCCAAGGCGCGGCGTAGTTTTGCAAGGGTTTCATGAGCACTTAAACCGGGTGTTGACATTTCGCTAGCCGCAATTCCATTGCATTCCGTAAGCGGAACGGGCGACATGCTAACGTAATAGGTTGCGCCAAGGGGAAGACTGCTAAAGAGGCTCACCGGAGAGCGAAACGTTTGGTTCCGTGAGACACGGTGGCGCATTGATCGCCAAAAATGCTTTTTAGAGACACATTGATGTCCGCAGGAGTTTTTGCGTTTTTTTTCCTTTACGTGCCTAACGCGAAGGCGCAGCGCGTGCGCGGAGAGTTGCGCATTGAAGTGCGCGACGCACAAGGCGCGGCGGTGGCGCCCTCCGGCGAATTGGCAAGCGAGGCAAACGAGTTCCGGCGGACGTTTGTCGCAGGCGCGGACGGGCGATACGTGGCGCAGGATTTGCCGTTCGGGGTTTACCGGCTGAGTTTGCATGCGGAGGGATTCGCGCCATGGAGCGAGCTGGTGGAGATTCGCTCGGAAGTGCCGGTGCATCTGACGGTGACGCTTGGCGTAGCTCCGCTGACAACACGAGTGCAAGTGAACGACACGGCGACACTGGTGGATCCAAATCGCACAGGAACGCTCTATACCGTCGGTCGGCAGGCGATCGGGGAGCAAGCCGCGACGCAGCCGGGGCGCGATCTGCTGGATTTGGTGGCCGATCAACCCGGATGGCTGCTGGAGGCCAACGGCGTGCTGCACCCGCGCGGCTCGGAATATGACGTGCAGTTTGTCGTGGATGGGCTGCCGATGACACAAAACCGTTCTCCGGCTTTTGCGCCTGCGTT
>QHYN01000213.1 GCA_003224145.1 Acidobacteriota bacterium | reverse complement strand
CAACCCTTGAAATTATCCTAAGCATGTGGTATAAGATGAGGTGTGTAATACTGTGGGAAGCGGCAGCTCGGCTGCCGCTTTTTCATTTTCGCATGCCTGCTTCTCCGGATTCCTCACACCAACTCTGTGTCTTGCCCTCGACCCGTCTAGTTTCGCACGCGTCGGAGAAGAATTGGAGAGCTCGTAACTGCTTTAGAATCAACACTTGCAAAGTGTATGAAAGCAAAGAACTTTAACTATCTTTAGATTCAACACTTACACAAAACAGGGGGAGGGGGTACCTGTGAATCGAGTCCAAGCGGCTCTTGCGATTCGCTGAGGGAGGAACAATCTTCAGTCGTTCGATCCGGTCAGCGCCGCGGCCCTCGTGGAGTCTCGAATCACCAGTTCCGGGCTCACTTTATGTCGCGAAATGCTCCAGTCGCGCTTCTCCAGTCCCGCATTGATGCCTTCCATCACGGTATTCACCGCCAGGTTTCCCATGGCCTCCAGCGGCTGCCGGATCGTAGTCAGAGAGGGTGCAGCCATGGCGGAGAGCGGCACGTCATCGAAGCCCACTACCGAGCAGTGTTCCGGCACTTTCATTCCGGCCTTCGTCAGCGCGCGAATGGTGCCCATAGCCGTCAAGTCGTCAAACGCCATCAATGCCGTGAACTTCTTTTTTCGCTGTAGCAATTCTTCCGTGAGCCGGTAGCCACCCTCGAATCCGGAGTTCGGGTCCCAAACATCGGGCAGTTGCACGACCAGCGACGGGTCGATCTCCAATCCCACGGAGTGCGCGAACTTCTGCGTGCCTTTCCACCGCGGCGCGCTGTCGATCAGCATTTTGGGTCCGCGGATGAACGCGATCTTGCGATGCCCCAGGTGGTAGAGATGCTCGAGCGCCAGCCGTCCTCCGGCTTCATTGTCCACGATCACCGAGCTCACCGAGTCGCCGGGCACTTCCCAGCAGATGGTCGCCGCGGTGATGTTTCTCTTGCTCAGGTCCGCCAGAAGCTGAATGTCCACGAAGAGCCAGTTGGCCACCACGATCAAGGCCTCCACGTGATGCTCCAGGAGCATTTCCAGGCAGTGCTCGAACCGGCTTTTTTGGTTGTGGGCGTCGGCAAAAATCGGCACGTACGACGATTGATACAGCGCGTTCTCAATCCCGCGCAAAATGGGCGCGCAAAACGGATCGGTGACGTCAAACAGCATCACACCGACGCTGTGGCTCCGTTTGCTGCGCAGAAAACGCGCCATCGCGTTCGGCCGGTAGCCCAGCTTCTTGGCAGTCTCTTCAATCCGTTTCTTCGTGGCCGAGGCGATGTAGCGTGCCAGTGGCGCATTGTTCAAAACAATGGAAACCGTGGCGGGAGAGAAACCGCTGCTTTTTGCGACTTCCCGCATGGTCACTGCGTGGCCTTTGCCGCTATGCCGCTTCACCGGACTGGGTTCCTCCGCACGCATGATCATCCTTCGATCATCGCCCAAGATGCAATGCTTCTATTCCGCGGCCACCGCCTCATTCGGGCGGCACCTCAAAGGAAAGCGGCTCGCGGAATCCGCGCGTTTTCCAAACCCCAAACGCTATTCCCGCCGCCATCCAGATGGATCCAACGATTTTTGCCGGTGCGCTCAGGCTCCACCATAGGCCGAGACAGATGAAAAACCCCAAAACGGGCGAAACGAAATTCGCCACCTTTTTCTCCTGTTCCCGGACAAAATACCGCACAAATGCGGACGCGTTGACTCCCATGAAAGCGATCAGCGCTCCAAAATTCAGCAGTTCAATTCCGCGGCCATACGTCAGAAAAAACGACCCGATAAGAACGATCACCCCGATGAAAATCACGTTATTCCGGGGAACGTGATGCTTCGGGTCCACCTGCGCAAAAAAGGAGCTTGGCAGCGCCTTGCTTCGTCCCATGCCGTACAGCAGCCGCGCTGCACCGATTTGTGCTCCCATGCCTGACCCGAAATTGGCCACCAGCAACGTAAATCCGACGATGCTAAAAAGTGGCGCCCAGGCCCGCGCCGCCGCAAACACGTAAGCAGTGTCGGGATCTGGGAACGGCTGCGAGGCCGGCCACACGAGTTGTGCCACGTAGACTTCCGCCGCCGAAAGAATGCCGATCACCACGCAGGTCAGCACCGTCGCCAGCAGGATATTCCGCTTCGGATTTTCCGCCTCTTCGGAGAGTGTTGAAATAGCGTCAAACCCGATGTATGTCAGTACGGCCAGCGACGTGCATCCAAACAAGCCATCAAAGGTGAATGTTTGAGGGTCATAAAACGGGCGCGTGAAAAAACCTGCTTCGCTGTGCGGATGCCCAAAGACGTAATGAATCGTCGCCACAAACACCACAACTACGACTGCGCTCATCGCCGCAGCCAGCCCCGCATTCACCCGCGCGGAGGTCTTGATTCCCTGTAGATTCAGCAGCGTGAACACCACCGCAAAAAAAATCTTCCAGGCCCAAACCGGCAGGCCTGGTGCAAATTGGTGCGCCTGTCCCGCGCACCAGATGGTGCAGATCAGGGGATTCACGATGTAATCCATGACCATACTCCATCCGGTAATGTACCCGGCGGCAGGATGAATTTCCTGCGCTACGTAGGTGAAAGCCGATCCCGCGCTTGGATAGAGCCGTGCCATCCGCCCGTAGCTGATTGCCGTACACAGCATCGCCACCATGGCGATCAGCACCGCTGTCACCACGTGCCCGCGGCCGCGGTCGCTGAGTGCTCCAAACGCAGACATGGGCGCCACAGGCTGAAGTACGATTGCGCCGTAGAGAATCAAGTCCCACAGCGTGAGCGTCCGTCTCAGGCGCGGCCCGGAATCCATGCCCGTTTCATTGCTCAAGCGCCTCTCCCTTTTGCAACGGAGTCTCCTTGAGAGCTAAACGAAGCCGTATTCAATCGTTTCAATTCTGACAGTTTTGCGCACTCTTACGGCGCAGCGCAACAGCAAAAAGCTTCCTACGCGGCCGCGCGCCGGATACCCGGATTTTCTGCCATTTTCTGTCCTGCTCTTTGGTACAGGTTCCGAAATCCACACCGCGTGTCGTTTGTCTTCGATTCCTGCGCAACGCCGGGCAGCAATTTGTAGTCTAATGAAATAGACGGCTAGCCCGGACACGACGGACCAGAATCAAGATCGCTATGGGCCAATCTTCCCTCAAGCATAGGCACACGCGCACGACAGTGTTCCTGTCGCATGTAGCTGCCTTTCTGCTCCTTATCCTTGCAGCATATTGGCTGCGCCGCATCACCATTCCATCCGACCCTCTTCTCCAGGGTTATCTCCAGGTAATCAGTAGCCTGCTTGCCTTTGTATTCGCCGCCGTAACCCTCGTTCGCTTCCAGGGGACCCAGGATCGCATCTCGTTGATTCTCGGCGCCGGTTTTCTTCTCTCCGGTGCCGTCCTGGTCGCCACCAGTGTGCTCTTTTTCCAATTTTTGCCCGACGAGCCTCTGCGTCTTCTCTGGGCGCCCTTCGCCTGGTGGATTGGCCGCATGATACTGGCGTTGCTCATGGTCGCCGCGCTGCTGGTCGAACACTTCATGCCCCGTTCGCGTCACCCGCGCCAGGAGATCGCCAGCGCTTTGCTTGCCGTCATTGCGGTTACCTATGTGTTCGCCGCTTCGCTTCGCGGCTTGCCTCCCGAAGTCTCTCGCCATCCCCAGACCTTTTTTCCGAGCCCGCAACAGTTACTGCCCGGCGGTATTTTCCTGGTGAGTCTCTTCTGGTACCGCCGCCGTCTGGTGGTGGAGGATTCGCCGTTTGATCGCACCATGTACGCCGCCACTTGGCTGAACGTTGCCGCTCAACTTTCCTCCGCGCAGTCTGCTCGGTTGATGGACGCTCCTTTCGTTTTCGCCCAGAGCCTCATAGTCATGGGCTACGCCGTCGCTCTCGGCGGCGCGCTTCTGGAAAACGCCCGCCTCTTCGAGCGCGTTCGCCACATGGCCGTCAGCGACCCGCTCACCGGCCTCGCCAACTACCGCCGCCTCCTCGACGTCCTCGAAAACGAAACCGAGCGCACCGACCGCACCGGCCGCCCTTTCGCTGTCCTGCTTCTCGATCTGGATGGCCTGAAAACCATCAACGACAGCTACGGCCATCTCGTCGGCAGCCGGGCCATCTGCCGCCTCGCCGATATCCTCCGCATTCACTGCCGGGCCATCGATACCGCCGCTCGCTATGGCGGCGACGAATTCGCCCTCGTTCTCCCAGAATCTCAGGAACCCGAGGCCCACCGCGTGGCCGACCGTATCCGCGAAGTCATGGCCAACGACGATGAACCGCCGCGTCTCTCCGCCAGCATCGGTATCGCCGTCTACCGCGGAGATGGCGAGCGCATCGAAACCCTGCTTTCCGAAGCGGACCAGGATCTCTACGCGGAAAAGGCCAAGCGCGCTAAGCGCCATCCCAATGCAATCTATCCTCGCCGCCGTACACCGAAAACCTGAGCCAGCATCGTTTTCAGTATTCACGTGTCCCTAGTACACCGCGCGTTTCTGCACCGTTTCCTTAGTTGCCAGCAAGAATTGCTTCTCCGCTGGTGCGCCGTCCAAGAGCTGGCCCGCAACGTATTCTCCAACCGCTGGACCGTGCTTGAATCCGTGCCCGGAGCCCCCGCCCGCAAACCACACATTCTCCATTTCCGGGTGCCGGTCAATCAGAAAATCCCCGCTCGAAGTGTTTTCGTACTGGCAGACGCGCGTCTCCACGATCGGCGCGTCCCGCAAGGCGGGGAAGCGCCGGGCAACGTATTCCCGCACCGCTTCCATCATTTTCGGTGAAACGATTCTCGATTGCGAGTCCGGATCGATGTGCTCCCCATGCTTGTCGAAAGCAATCTTCAGTCCGCGGCTCTCGATATCGGGCATTCCGTAGACCAAATCTTCCTGAAACAGCCACGTCGGCAGCGCTGGCGGCGCAAACCGCGTTTCACCCGCGGGAATTCCAAAAAAGAAAACTTCCTGCCGCGAAGGAAAGATTCGCGCTCCCAGCACGTCCGGAAAAACTTTCGCCAGCCACGCCCCGCATGCAAAAACAAACTGCCCCGCAACAATTCGCTCTCCGCGGCTCGTCGTGATGTGCTCCACGGGCCCTGCTTCTCTCGGGTTCATCACCTGCGCGCAGCGATATTCCACCCCAAATCGCACCGCATCTTCATCCACCGCGGCCACCGCCCGCCGCGCCAGCAGCACGCCGCTTCGCGGCTCGAATATTCCTTTTTGAATTTCCTCAAGCCCAATTTGCGGATATCGTTTTTCCAGCGCCGCGCGGTCGTATTCTTCAAACACCACACCACATCGTTTTAATGTCGCAGCTGTGTCTCGCAGTCTCTCATCATCTTTTCCCGCCATCCACAGCACACCGGTCTCGAGAAATAACGGCTGCTTCGTCCTCGCAAAAAATTGCTTCCATTCCTCGAGCGACCGCTGCGACCACCGCGTGTACAGCTCATCCGCGCCATACCCCATTCGAATGATTCGCGACTCGCCTCCGGAACTCGCCCGCGAATGCCCCGGCCCGTACGCCTCGACGAGCGCCACGCGCTGCCCGCGCTTCGCCAGGTGCCACGCCGTCCACGCCCCAAACACCCCCGCCCCAATCACCGCCACGTCGTATGTTTTCTGGGCGCTCATCCCGCCTGCATCCTATCCCAACCTGTTCGCCAGCGAAAATCACTTCCATCCATCTCGCTATCGAGTTAGCATTTTGCGTTTCGCGTTCCTACTTCGGAGGTGTGTGTGAATTCCTTTCGTCGTGGCGGTATGTCCATTTTTGCGGCTTTCGCTTTTGTGTTGTTCTTAGCCCCCGCCGTCAACGCGCAGCAGGTTGATCCCAAAACCTATGGTGGCATGAAGTGGCGGCTCATTGGCCCGTTCCGCGGAGGCCGCGCCATTGCCGTCACTGGCGTCCCCAGCCAGCCAAATACCTTTTACTTCGGCGCGGTCGCCGGCGGTGTCTGGAGAACCACCGATGGTGGCATTACCTGGGATCCGCTCTTCGACAAGCAGACCACCACTTCTTCCATTGGTGCCATTGACGTCTCCGATTCCGATCCTAACGTGATCTATGTCGGCTCCGGGGAAGCCTGCATCCGCGGCAATATCTCGTTCGGCGATGGCGTCTACAAATCCACCGACGCGGGCAAGACCTGGACCAACGTCGGCTTAAAAGACACCCGCCACATCGGTGCCGTCATTATCCATCCCACCAATCCTGACGTCGTCTTCGTCGCCGCTCTAGGGCACGCCTACGGTCCCAATACCGAGCGCGGCATTTTCCGCACGCGCGACGGCGGAAAATCCTGGGAAAAAGTCCTCTACCTCGACGACCGCACCGGCGGCATCGATGTCGTCTTCGATCCGCAGAATCCTCACATTCTCTTTGCCGCGATGTGGGAAGGCTATCGCACGCCGTGGTCGCTCAATAGTGGCGGCGCGAAAGACGGCCTCTACCGTTCCAGCGACGACGGCGCGACGTGGAAGCCCGTCGAAGGCAACGGACTCCCTGAAGGTCCGCTCGGCCGCATCAGCGTCTCTGTTTCCGGCGCCGACTCGAATGTCGTCTATGCTCTCATCGAAGCCAAGAAAGGGGGCCTCTATCGAAGCGACGACGGCGGCGGCAAATGGTCTCTCATCAACGACGACCATCGCTTCCGCCAGCGCGCCTGGTACTTCACGCATGTCTGGGCTGACCCGAAAGATTCGAACAAGGTCTACATCGCGAACACTGGCCTCTACCGCTCCATCGATGCGGGCAAATCCTTCGAACGCCTCAACGCGCCCCATGGCGATCATCACGCTCTTTGGATCGATTCCAACGACCCGAATCGCATGATCAATGGCAACGACGGCGGCGCCACCATTTCCGTGGACGGTGGCAAAAACTGGTCTACGCAAAACAATCAGCCCACCGCGCAGTTCTATCACGTCGCTGCTGACAACGATTTTCTGTATCGCGTCTACGGCTCTCAGCAGGACAACTCTTCGGTGGGCATCCGCACGCGCAGCGACCGTGGCTTTATCGATCGCGGTGATTGGGATGCCGTCGGCGGCGGAGAGAGCGGCTACATCCTCCCGGATCCGCGCGATTCGAACATCGTCTACGCCGACGACGAAGGCCCTATCTTCACGCGCTTTGATCGCCGCATCAATCAGGCCCAAAGCATTCAGCAATGGCCCGAAGATCCCAACGGCTACTCCGCCGCAACGCAAAAATACCGCTACACCTGGACCATGCCGATTGTCATCTCCTCGCACAATCCGGACGTGATTTATCACACCTCGCAGTTTGTCTTTCGTTCAAACGATGCGGGGCACACCTGGACCACCATCAGTCCCGACCTCACGCGCAACGACAAGTCCAAGCAGCAAGATTCCGGCGGCCCGCTTACGAAAGATCAATACACCGTCGAATACTACGACACCATTTTTACCCTAGCGGAATCGCCCAAGCAGGAAGGTGTGCTTTGGGCCGGCACGGATGACGGCCTGATTCAATTGACGCGCGATGGCGGCAAGACGTGGGCTAACGTCACACCCAAGGAAACGCCTGAATGGGCCATGATCAGCCTCATCGAGGCCTCACAGTTCGAATCAGGAACCGCCTATGTCGCCGTGGACGCCCACAAGCTCGACAATTTCAAACTCTATGTTTTCAAAACCACCGACTTCGGCAAATCTTGGACAAAAATCATCACCGGCTTGCCGGACAATTCCTATGTTCACGCGGTGCGCGAAGATCCCAAGCGCAAAGGTCTCCTCTACGCTGGCACGGAAACGGGCGTCTGGGTTTCCTTCAACGACGGTTCGAATTGGCAGCCGCTGCAACTCAATCTACCTGTGACACCCATCCATGATTTGATTGTTCACGACGACGATCTCGCCGTCGCCACGCACGGCCGGTCGTTCTGGGTACTCGACGATATAAGTCCTTTGCGGCAGGCCGCTGCTTCGATCGCCGCCGAAGACGCGCATCTCTTCACCCCAAGAACCGCCACGCGCCACCGGATGGGGCACTTCAATCCGCGCCGCTATCCCGTCGGCGAAAATCCGCCGAATGGCGCGATTTTGTATTACTACTTGAAGGCAGAACCGAAAGAACCGGCCAAGCTCGAATTTCTCGACGCCCAAGGCAAAGTCATCCGCGCGTTCACCAGCGAGGAGAAGAAAACGGAAGGTGCCGCCGAAGAATGGGAGCGTGACAATCCCGAAGAACACATTCCCGCCAAAGCGGGCCTCAATCGTTTTGCGTGGGATTTACGTTATGAATTTCCCGCCAAAATCCCCAAGGCCGTTTATGACGCTGGCGATCCGACCGGTCCGCTCGTCCTCCCGGGAACCTACCAGGCGCGGCTGACCGTTGCCGGAAAATCGCAAACCGCTTCGTTCGAAGTCAAAATGGACCCGCGCGTGCAAACTTCCGCCGAAGATTTGCGCAAGCAATTCGAACTCATGCTCAAGATGCGCGACCGCCAGGATGAAATGAACAAGGCTATTTTAGCGATCCGCGATCTTCGCACTCAGCTTCTCGCGCTGGAAAAGCGCCTCGGTTCGAATCAAGATTCGAAAAAGGATTCCGGCGATCCTCCCAATCCCGTTGCCGTTGCTTCCATCGATCTGCGCAAGAAAATGAGCGCCATCGAGGAAGAACTCATTCAGGTTAGCGCCACGTCCAGTGAGGATTTCGCGAACTTTCCCACCAAGCTCGAAAGCAAATTAGCTTACCTGCAAAACGTGACCGACAGCGCCGACACCGCGCCGACGGGAGCCGAACTTGCGGTTTTCGCGGATCTCGATCAGCGGCTGGAAGCCCAGCTCGTGAAGTGGCGCGACGTCCTTTCGAAAGACGTTCCCGCGCTCAATGACGCCATGCGCAAAAACAACGTTCCGCTCATCGCGCCGGCGGCGATGCCAGCAAAATGATCGGGGTATCTCTTGTTCTTTCGTCGAGGTTGCGCTGAGGTTGAGATCCTTCGGGCCGCAAAGGGCGCGGCCCTCAGGATGACAAGGGGTTGCTTCCGCGAAACCACAAGGGCGCAGTATTCCCTCGCGTACGCACGGGATAAAGCTGCGCCCCTACCAACGACTACTTCTTAAAGGCGGCGGCAATCGCTCTCGACCAGTGGGAAAGATGATTGAGTGATTCGGTATGTGTGGGATCGAGGTGCAGCGGCGTGATGGAAACGGCACCGGAAAAAATCGCCGCGTAATCGGTGTCCGGCTCAACGTCTTTGTCGATTCTTTGCTCGAAGAGCCAAAAATAACTGCGGCCGCGCGGATCTTTTCCTTCACTCAACTGGTTGCGTGTGATTTTCTGCGATTGGCGCGTGAATTTCACCTCGCCGTTGCACGGCTCCGGCACATTCACGTTGAGCAGGACTTGATCCGGCAATCCTTCTTTCAAAATCAGTTTCGTCGCTGCGCGCGCCACTCGCGCGGAGTTTTCAAATTTCACTTTTTCTTTTTTCGAGCACAGTGACACGGCCACCGACGGAATGTGATGCAGCGCTCCTTCTCGCGCCGCGCCAACGGTGCCCGAATAATAAGCGTTTTCTCCGAGATTCGCGCCGTGATTAATTCCGGAAATCAGCAGGTCCGGCTTTTCCGGTAAAAGTTTGTGCAGGGCCACGATTACGCAGTCCGCCGGCGTCCCGTCAATCGCCCATTCGCGCTCCGCAATTTGATTGCACACGATGGGTTGCCGCAGCGTCAGCGATTGCGCCGTCCCGCTCTGCTCCCGGCTCGGCGCCACAATGCTCACGGTCGCGAAATCTTCGAGCGCCCCTGCCAGCGCCCGCAATCCTTGCGCCTGATATCCGTCGTCGTTGGTTAGAAGAATGTGCGGCATAGTTCCGAATCTTTTGCTGCTTTACTTTCTCAGGACAACCAGTGTACGCGGTTTTCAACCGGCGGAAATACGAGGTGGCTGCAGCATGTCCGAAAAAGAATGGTCGGGACGACTGGATTTGAACCAGCGACCTCACGCACCCCAAGCGTGCGCGCTACCAGGCTGCGCTACGTCCCGACCGGTAAGCTGACAACGATGCGGCGAAAAATCGAGAGGGCCGAATCGCGGTAGCATCTGCACTCTCAAGGCTATCACCGGCGTTCGAGAAGCGTCAAGAAAGCACGCAGCGCATCGCGCAGATCGAGCAGCATCTTGCGGCTCAGCAACTGCCCCGCGCCGTCCGGCGCGTGATTTGTGCCGCGGTGCACCGTTTCATCCATGCCGCCTTTTTCTCGAAGATGGCGGCGCGCGCCGGCAATCGTGAATCCTTCATCGTAGAGCAGCCGCTTGATGCGGAAGACCATGTCCACATCTTCCTGGCGATAGAGGCGGCGGCCGCCTTCGCTCTTGATAGGCTCGAGCATGGGGAATTCCGTTTCCCAGTAGCGCAACACAAATGGTTTCAGGTCCGCCAGGCGGCTGACCTCGCCAATAGCATAGAGGCGCTCTTCGGTGGCGGTTTTTGTAGCGGTGACATTGCCTGGCATCTTCAGGTCCTGCCGGAAAGGGGACGCCGTTATCGTAGCAGTTTGCGGCGAAATGCTGTAGAGGGAGGCGTTCATTCGTCACCGCTCGGAAAAGGCGTGTCCCCGTCTTTCGCGTTTGCGGAGGCGCTGGACGAAGCGGACGGGCGTGGCCGTAAAATCGAATTTCGCGCGCAGCTGGTTTTCGAGGAAGCGCTCGTAGCTGAAGTGCAGCGGCGCTTTTTGATTGGTGAAGAGAAGAAACGTGGGCGGCGCAGTCTTTGCCTGCGTGATGTAGTAAATGCGCACGGGGCGGGCTTTCGGCGTGCTGCCGCGCTGCAAGTCGACCTCTTCTTTCAGCCAATTGTTGAGCGCTGGCGTGGGAATGCGGCGGCGGCGTGCTTCCCAGGCTTGATTGACGAGCGGAAAGAGCTTATCGGCGCGCTCACCGGTCTTCGCGGAGAGAAAAGCAATCGGCGCGTAGCTCAGGAATTTTAATTTTGCGCGGATCATTTTTTCGTAATCAAACATCAGTCGCCCCGGATCAAAGTTTTCCGGTTTGTAGCGTTCGCCGGGAGCGCGCTTGGATTTACCTTTCGCGGTGGCGGCATCGCGGGAAGCGGCTTCGCGCGCCGCGGCAAGCGCGAGATCCCACTTATTGATGACGATAACGACGGAGCGGCCGGATTCTTCGGCGTAGCTGGCGATCTGCGCGTCGCCTTGGGTCACGCCTTGCTCGCCATCGACGACCAGGAGAGCGACGTCGCAGCGCTCGAGGCCGCGGCGCGCCATGACTACGCTGAGTTTTTCCGCGACGAGCTTGGTTTTGCCTTTGCGGCGAATTCCGGCGGTGTCCACGAAGCGGTAGTTACGCCCCCCGCGGGTAATCTCCGTGTCTACGTTGTCCATGGTGGTGCCGGGAATGGGCGAAACGATGGAGCGTTCTTCACCGACCAGGCAATTGAGCAGTGTTGATTTGCCAACATTGGGGCGGCCGATGATGGCGACCTCGATGACAGCGGGTTGTTTTTCGTCTGCAATCGAGTCAGCCGGAGTGACGGGAGGCACTTGGGGCGCGGCATGCGGCGCCCCTACAACGGAGGGGGATTGAGTCGATGGAAAGGACTGTGCGAGAGCGAAGTCGAGAAGATCGTCGACGCCGGTGCCGTGCTCGGCGGTAATGGGAAAGACGGGAACGCCAATGGAATGAAACGGGGCGGCATTGACTTCCTGCGACGGCGAGTCGACTTTGTTGACAGCGATGACGAACGGTTTTCCGGTGGTGCGAAGGAGGCGGGCCAGCTCTTGGTCGAGAGGCGTGACGCCAGCCTGGCTGTCCACCACGAGAACGAGCAGTGCGGCTTTCTTGATGGCGACGTGGGCTTGGCGAAGGATTTCCTGGGGGATGACGGCGTTGTCGTCCGGGAGGATGCCGCCCGTGTCGACAACTTCGAGCGTGCGACCACGCCACTCGGCTTGGCCATAGATGCGATCGCGGGTGATGCCCGGCTCGTTGGTGACGATGGAGCGGCGCGTGCCGGTCAAACGGTTGAAGAGCGTGGACTTGCCCACGTTGGGGCGTCCGACGATGACGAGAGATGGCAAACGAGCGGTCATGAATTTGGGCTGAGGCGCAATCTTCCACTGTACCGCATCGGTGCCTGAGCCGGAAGACGCGGAGGAGGTTGAATTTTTAGTTCTCCGTTTTGAGTTGCGAAAAAAGGAAAAAGAAGGAATGGATTCGGCGGAGTTGCGTCCGAGGACGCGATAAGATGGCTGGGCAAAGGGATGAGAAGAGGGATGAGGGCGACGGTAGGAGATATTTGGGGGCAGCGGTGTCCGCGGTGCCGTTTGGGAGGGATATTCCGTTACTCCATTTGGCGCGGGTTGCCGAGGATGTTTGAACGGTGCCCGGTCTGCGATCTGCGATTTGAGCGCGAACCGGGATATTTCCTTGGCGCCATGTATATCAGTTTCGTGTTGGGGCTGTCGGTTGTCGCTTTGATTGCCGCGGTGCTCTGGGTGGTCACCGGGTGGGGATTCACGAAAGATACGATCTGGGCCGTTGTGCTGTTCCTGCCGCTGACGCCGATGATCACATTGTTTGCGCGAGTTCTGTGGATTTATCTGGATCAGACGGTCGATCCCGACCGCGGCTAATTCCGGCGGCCCACATCCTCCGGTTAGGTGCGATACGAAGCATTGATGCGCACATACTCCGCCGTGAAGTCGCAGGTCCAGTAGCGCGCCTTCGCCTGCCCAGCGTGCAGGTCCACAACGACCGGAACGTGTTCGCTCAGCAGTTTGTTGCTGGCGACGCGCTCGTTGAAGGCCAGCGGCTGGCCGCGGCGCAGCACGGGAATGCCCGCCATTTTAATATCCACCAGAGCGGGATCGAACTTTACGCCAGAGCGGCCCGCGGCGGCGAAGATGCGGCCCCAGTTGGGGTCTCCGCCCGCGAACGCGGTCTTCACCAGAGGCGAAGTTGCAATCGTTTCGGCGATTCGTTTCGCAGCGGCTTCCGTTCTCGCGTGGCGCACTTCAATTTCAACCACGCGCTGCGCGCCTTCGCCATCGGCGACGATCTGCAGCGCCAAAGACCGGCAGACTTCCTCGAGCGCCGCTGAGAACTTGCGGTGCGCCGACGTCTCCGCTTTGATCGATGGTGCGCCGGCCTCGCCATTCGCGAGCACGAGCAGCGTGTCGTTCGTCGAGGTGTCTCCGTCCACGCTGATCGCATTGAATGTGCGTCCCGTAACGGCGCGCAGAGTTTTCTGCAGCAAGGAAGGTGCAATTGCCGCATCCGTCGCGACGAACGCCAGCATCGTCGCCATGTTCGGATGAATCATTCCCGCGCCTTTCGCGCAGCCTACCAGATGAATGCGCTTCCCGGCCGTTTTGAACGAAGCAGCCGCGGTTTTTGGGCGCGTGTCCGTGGTGCAGATCGCCAGCGAGGTTTCCGCGAACGAGCGCGCGGACGGGCGGCGATGCCGCGCGATCACCGGCAGCACCCGCAAAATCTTTTCCAGCGGCAGGGGCACGCCGATGACTCCCGTCGAGCACACGAAAACTTCCCGTGCAATGTAGCCCAGGCGCTTGGCCGTCTCGGCAGCCATACGCTCGGCGGCAGCGCGGCCCGCTGCGCCGGTAGCACAGTTGGCGTTGCCGGCATTTACCACCACGGCGCGCATGCGGCCCTTGGACATGCGCAAATGCTCTTTGGAAATCAGCACCGGCGCGGCAACCACCAGATTTTGCGTAAACACGGCGGCGGCTGAAGCGGTCACATCGCTCGAGAGGATTGCCAAGTCCAGCGCACCGGTTTTCTTCAAGCCGCAGGAAGTCGCGGCAAAGCGGAATCCGCGCGGCAAAGCCGCTTCCGAAAGTGCGTGCTTCATGTCGATCGGTTTGCGGTCGCCATTGCCGAAGGCAACTTCCGCGTCATTAGCGCGCCGCTCCCGGAAGGGACCTCCAATCCGCGACGGAGGCGAGAGTTCCCAAGTGAATTGCAGTTTGCATGCTCATGGTTTTGCTCCTGTTTTCGTAGTTTTCTTGCTAAGGCGTGCTTCCAAATCGGCGATCGCGGCGCGCACGCTTTCCGGCGCGGTGCCGCCGGGAACAATCTTGTTGGCGATCACGTCCTCTACTGACGGACCGTCCAGGAAATCTTTCTCGAAGAGGGGAGAAATCTTCTGCACGTCTTCGAGAGAAAGCTGCGTCCAGGGCTTTCCCTGGCGCTCCGCTTCGCGCAGAACTTGCCCGACAAGATCGTGTGCCTTACGGAAAGGAACACCTTTGTGAACGAGATAGTCGGCGGCGTCTGTGGCGAATAGCACCGGATTCGACGCGGCCGCGCGCAAGCGATCGGCGTTGAATTTGGTTGCGGTCAATGCGCCCATCGCAATCCACACCATCCCTTCAACTTGATCGTGAGCGCCGAAAAGCGCTTCTTTGTCTTCCTGCAAATCGCGCTGGTAGCTCGTGGGCAGACCTTTCAGCGTTGTGAGCAAGCTAAGAAGCGCGCCAGTGATGCGGCCGGTTTTGCCGCGAATCAGTTCCCAGGCGTCGGGATTTTTCTTCTGCGGCATCAGACTGCTGCCCGTCGAGAATTCGTCAGGAAGAGTTACGTAAGAAAATTCCTGCGACGCGAAAACTACAAAATCTTCCGCCAGCCGCGAAAGATGCGTGGCGATTCCCGCGAGCGCGAAAAGATAATCGAGCGCGAAGTCGCGATCGCTTACCGCATCGAGGCTATTCGCGGTGATGCGCGAAAATCCAAGTTCGCGCGCAATCGCGTTGCGGTCGATGGCAAAGGAATTTCCGGCAAGCGCGCCCGAGCCCATCGGGCAGGCGTCGGCGCTTGCGGAGGCGTGCTGCAAGCGCGTGATATCGCGCGTAAACGCTTCCGCATGTGCCAGCAAAAAATGCGAGAGCAGGATCGGCTGGGCATGCTGCATGTGTGTCATACCGGCCATAGGCACGCTGATGTTGGCTTTCGCCTGCAGCAGAAAAGCGTTCAGCAACGCTTCCAGGCCGCGCCGCATTTCAGCGGCAGCATCCATCACGAACAGGCGAAAATCTGTGGCGATGACCTCATTGCGGCTGCGGCCGGTGTGCAATTTCCAGCCAAGCGGGCCGAGTTCTTCGACGAGAGCTTTTTCCACGAAGTGGTGGACGTCTTCGGCGGATGCGCCGAAGGATTCGACCCACGCGGAATCCGTTTTTGTGCGTTCGGCAATTTTGTCGAGCGCCGCGAGCGTTTGCTTCAATTCGGTTGCAGTGAATATGCGGATCGGTTCGAGCGCCTTGGCCCAGGCGCGATCGACCGCGATTTCGTACGGCAGCAGACGCCGATCAAACGCAAAAGAGCGCTGGAATGCGTCGAACTGAGCGTTTGGCTCGCGTTCGAATCGCCCTCCCCACAGCCGATCGTCTTTGCGTTCTGCCATTTTGAGTTCTCAGTTGCCAGTATTCAGTTCTTAGTTTCTAAGTTTTGCCTTCCTGTTGCGCTTGTCCGTTTCCGTCAAATGCAGCGCTAGCATTCGGCGTCGTTGCCAAGTTGGGCCGCAGCATGCTGTGCCCCTATAAGGCGAAACTATTGTTTATTGCTTTCTGCCTTCGCTTTCGGGCGCACGGTTACGGGCAAAGCAAACAAATTGATGAAGCCCTCTGCGTCCTTGGGGTTATAGCGGCCCATGGTGAAGCTGGCGAGGTCGGCGCGATAAAGTGAAAAAGGGGAAACGCGCTTGGTGACGTTGAGCGTGCCCTTCCACACCTTGAGGCCAACGGCCCCGGTGACACGCTGCTGTGCAACATTAAAAAACCCGTCGAGGGCTTCGCGCAGCGGCGAAAACCACAAACCGTAGTAAACGAGTTCCGCGTAACGATTCGAAAGCGCTTGCTGGAAATGCGCGGTCTCGCGGTCGACCGTAAGTCTTTCCAGTTCCTGGTGCGCCTTCACAAGTAGCGTTCCGCCGGGAGTTTCGTACGCGCCTCGCGATTTCATGCCGACAAGGCGATTCTCGACCAGGTCTGTGCGGCCGATGCCGTGCTTCGCGGCGATTTCATTGAGCGTGTTGAGTAGCTCGACAGGGCCGAGTTTCGAACCGTTGACGGAAACTGGCGTGCCGGATTCGAATCCGATTTCGACTTCCTCCGCTTTGTCGGGGGCCTTTTCCGGTGAAACCACCCACTGCCACATGGCTTCGTTCGGAGCGTTGGCGGGATCCTCGAGTTCGCCGCCTTCGTGGCTGAGGTGCCAGATGTTGCGGTCGCGGCTGTAAATATTTTTCTTGCTCTGTTTGACGGGAACCTTGTGTTTTTCCGCGTAGGCGATGGCATCTTCGCGGGAACCGATGTCCCACTCGCGCCAGGGCGCAATGATCTGCAAGTTCGGCGCAATGGCCTTGTAAGCCAATTCGAATCGTACCTGATCGTTGCCCTTGCCGGTGCAGCCATGGGAAAGACCGTCGGCACCGAGCTTGAGGGCAATTTCGGCTTGGCGCTTGGCGATGACCGGGCGAGCCATGGAGGTGCCGAGCAGGTACGTGTGCTCATAGATGGCGCCGGCGCGCAGCGTAGGCCAAATGTAATCGCGAACGAATTCTTCGCGCAGATCTTCGACGTACGCGGACGATGCGCCGGTCGAGAGCGCTTTTTTTCGTGCGGCTTCAAGGTCTTCCTGCTGGCCGACGTCGCCGATGACGGCGATGACTTCGCAGCCGTAATTTTCCTTGAGCCAAGGAATGATGATGGAGGTATCGAGTCCCCCGGAATAGGCGAGAACAACTTTCTTTGGTTGGTTCACTTTCGTTTTCACAATTCCTCTCTTGCGATGAGATATAGGCAAACTGGGGCAGCATGCTGCGCCCCCGCAAATTCGATTCGAAGCGATACGATGGCTGGCATTCGCTGAATCAGAACAAAGTATGCAGGATGGCTTTCTGCACGTACATGCGATTTTCGGACTGGTCGAGGACCACCGATTGCGGACCATCGAGCACTTCGGGCGTAACTTCGAGGCCGCGGTGCGCCGGAAGACAGTGCATGAAGACAGCGTCGGATGTTGCAAGCGACATCAGCTCAGTGTTCACCTGATAGGGCTGGAAAACCTGGTTGCGCACAGCCTCTTCGGCTTCAAAACCCATGCTGGTCCAGGAATCCGTGTAGACGCCCATCGCGCCAGTGACCGCTTCGCGTGGGTCATGCATCAGTTCGATTTTGGCCTTCGTCTCGCGGGCCACGCGCTTGCTGTCGGCGATGACCTCCGGGGCAGGCGCGTAATCCGGTGGCGTGGCGATGCGCAGATGAACGCCGAGCCGCGCCGCAAGGTACATCAAAGAATGACAGACGTTGTTGCCGTCGCCCACGTAAGCGAGCTTGAAACCGCGCAAGGCGCCAAATCGCTCTTCGAGCGTAAAGAAATCGGCAAGCGCCTGGCAGGGATGAAACTTGTCGGAAAGCGCGTTAATCACCGGAATGCCGGCATTGACAGCCATCTCTTCCAGGACGCGCTGCGAGTAGACGCGCGCGACGATGCCATGCACCCAGCGGTCGAGATTGCGTGCGACATCGGCGATGGATTCGCGAGCGCCGAGAGACGCGGAGGCCTGCGTATGGTCGAGGAAGACGACCGCCCCGGCCATGCTTTGAATTCCGACTTCGAACGTGACGCGAGTGCGGAGCGAAGGCTTCTCAAAAATCAGAGCGATGAATTTGCCGTGCAGCGTGGAGGCGTAGCGAACGGGACGGGCCTTGATGTCCGCTGAGAGGTGCAGGAGTTCGCGAGTATGCGGGGGACTCCACTCCGCCCCGGTCAGGAGATCGTTCGACAAAGAAATAGGAGCAACGAGAGTGGTAGTGGTCATTCGATTTATCCCTTTGCTGCAGCATGGGCAGCTCGCTCCGGAGCGGCGGACTTGCCGGAATTCGTAGCATTGGCCTGCTTTGGAGTTTTAGCGAGAACGATCTCAAAAAGCTTGAAAAATTCGCGGACCTGCGCACGCGTGATGATGAAGGGCGGCAGGAGGCGGAGAGTAAAGTCGTGCGTACAGTTAATTAGCAAGCCGCGCTGCATGGCTTCGGTAACATACGGCGCGCCTTCGACGGAAAGCTCGATGCCGATCATGAGGCCTTCGGCACGGATTTCGCGGATTAAAGCGAATTTGGAAGCGAGCCTGGTGAGGCCTTCGCGCAGGTCCGCACTACGAGTGCGGATATTTTCGAGAAGTTTTTCGTCGTCGACGATCCTGAGAAATTCGAGCGCCACAGCGCATGCGAGCGGCCCGCCACCAAAGGTTGTGCCATGCATGCCGGGAGAGATGCGGGAAGCAACCGCTTCGGTGGTGAGAATGGCGCCGAGGGGAAGCCCCGCGGCGAGCGGCTTAGCGATCAAAGCAATGTCCGGCTTGGAAGGAAATTTCTGATAGGCAAAGTAGCGGCCGGTGCGGCCGAGCCCGCATTGAATCTCGTCGGCGATCAAAAGTGCTCCACGCTGGGTCGCGAGAGCGCGAGCGCGATTCCAGAAAGCTTCGCTGGCGGGATAAATGCCGCCTTCTCCCTGAATGGTTTCGAGAATAATGGCGCAAACAGTGTCGTCGAATTTCGCTTCGAGATCGGCGAGATCGTTGAAGCGAACGAACTCGACGCCGGGAACGACGGGTGCAAAGGGCAGACGATATTTTTCCGTCGCCGTGACGCTGATGGCGCCGAAGGTGCGGCCGTGAAAAGAGTTGTCCAGGGCGAGGAAGCGATGCTTCTTTGCGGCGGTACCGGCAGGTTCTTCGGGCCTGCGGCCGAGAAGGCGCGCCAGCTTCATCGCACCGTCAATGGCTTCCGTGCCGCTATTGGCAAAGAAGACGCGATCGAGGCCGGACCATTCGGTGAGTTTACGAGCGAGCGGACCTTGGAACGCGTTGTGATACAGATTGGAAAGATGGATGGCACGAGCCGCTTCACGCCGGATGACTTTCACGATACGGGGATGGGCGTGGCCGAGCGCATTGACGGCAATGCCGCCGAGAAAATCGAGGTACTTTTTGCCGGTGCAGTCGAAAACAAAAGCGCCGCGGCCCTGGGTCATAACAACAGCGGGACGCTTGTACGTTGGGAGCAAAAACTTCTCGGCGTCGAGCAAGCGGGCGTCCGGCTTTGCGGAGGACACAGCCAGTTTCTTGGCTTTCGGCGCCGGCTGCGTCGTGGAAACTTTTTTGGACGAGGTGCGCATCATGCCGCCGAAGAAGCCGTCTGAGCGGCTGAAACGGAATGGCCCAGGACGCGCGTGCCGGGAACGGAGTCGGCTTCCTCCGCGTGCGAAGCAAGCAGCAGCGCTTCGGGAGTTGTACCGCCGACGATGCGGACCTCGCGGACGCCGCCTTCGATGGCGCGCTTGGCCGACTCGAGCTTGAGGACCATGCCGCCGGAAATGACGCGGCACCGAACCAGCCGCTCTAATTCCTGGCACGTGACGACAGAAAGAACTTTCTCGCCGTCCAACACGCCGGCGACGTCAGTGAGATAGATCAATTGATCAGCGTTGAGAAATTCCGCGCAAGCCGCGGCCATGTGATCGGCATTGATGTTGTAGAGCTCGTTGTCGGTGCCGATGCCGAGGCAAGGTGCCACGGGCAAAAGCCCTTGGCGCCAGAGCGACTCGAGGAATGGCAAATTCAAGCCCGTGAGGTAACCGACGTAGCCGAGGCTGCCTTCCACTTCGTTGTGAACCATGGGCTCGGCGAGGAAAGAGCGAGAGTCTGCGGCGGAGATACCGACGGCGGGCTGGCCTTCGGCGGAAATGGCCGCCGCGAGCTTCTTATTGAGCAGGCCGGCAAAGACCATGACGGCAGCATCGCGCGTTTCGCGGTCCGTAACGCGCAGGCCGCCGATGAATTTGCTTTCAATGGCCATGCGCTTGAGCGTGGCGGTGAAAAGCCTGCCGCCGCCGTGCACGATGAGAATCTCGTGCCCTTCCTGTGCAAGCGCCACGACCTGACGCGCGAGGGCGCGCACCACGGCGTCGTCTTCGAGCAATGTTCCGGCGAACTTGACGACGATTCTCATTGAAGTGAGGTCTGCTCCTCGATACCCAGCATGTGATTTAAGTTCTGGACGGCCTGGCCCGCAGCGCCTTTCCCGAGGTTGTCGAGACAGGAGATGAGCACCAGCCGGCGTCCGGAAGAATCCAAAGCAAAGCCAATGTCGCAGAAATTCGTATGCGCGACATGCTGCAACTCCGGCAGCGTGCCGGCGGGCCAGATGCGCACCATCGGACGACCGGCGTAGAAGCGGCGGAAAAGAGCTTCGACGTCTGCAGCAGTTTGAGGCGGATCGAGCGTGACGTAGATGGTGGAAAGAATCCCACGCGCAAGCGGCAACAGATGGGTGGAAAACACGACTTGCGATTCGCTTAAGCCGGTGTGTTCGAGGATTTCCGGTGTGTGGCGATGAGTGAAGAGACCATAAGCCTTGAAATTTTCATCCACTTCGACGAAGTGTAGATCGCGCCGCGGATCCTTGCCAGCGCCGCTCGCTCCGGACTTGCAGTCGCAAACGACGGTGGAGTACGGGGCGATCCAGCCGGATTCGGAGAGGGGCCGAAGCGCGAGAATTGCGCTGGTGGCGTAACAGCCGGCATTGGCGACCAGACGGGCGGCGGCAATTTCTTTGGAATACAGTTCCGGAATGCCATAGACGGCCTCGCTGAGCCATTCGGCATGCGGAACGGGCAGCTTGTACCAGGAAGTGAACGTGTCCGCGCTGCGAAGACGGAACGCGCCGCTCAAATCCACAACGCGAAGACCGGCTTGGAGAAGGGCCGGCGCCAATTCGGCCGAGACTTCATGCGGGGTGGCAAGGAAGACAGTGCCGGCGGAACTGGAAGTGATGGCCTCGACGGAAAGTGGGCGGAGAGGCGCTTCGCCCCAGCCGCGAAACTGCGGAAAGAGTTCGGCCAGGCATTTTGCGCCATTGGCGTCCCGCAAATAGAACACAGGAGTCTGGAGCGCGGGGTGGCGCAAGAGAATACGCGCCAATTCCAGGCCGGTATAGCCAGTGACACCGACGACGGCGATTTGGTGGGGATTTTTCATTTCACCAGGGCTTCGATCTCTTTTTGGAGGGATGCGCGTGTCTTTTTGCTGGGAGTGATAATCAAGACGGTGTCGTCACCTGCGATCGTTCCGGCGACTTCGGGAAATTTTGCGGCATCCACAGCGGCAGCAAGAGGCTGCGCGCCGCCCGGAGGGGTTTTCAGAACGAGGAGATTCTCTGCGGGGCGAATGTCGAGAAGAAATTCGCCCAGCGCGTGTGCCAGCGGAGGCAACGGCGCGGGTTCTTCGGGCAGAGCAGAGGGCTGCTTGTAGCCTTCATGCGTCTTCACGAGGCGCAGTTCCTGGAGATCGCGGGAAAGCGTGGCCTGCGTCACACGCATTTTTTGCGCGGCGAGACGGCGGCGCAACTCTTCCTGGCTGGCGATGCGCTGACCGGTGACCAGGCGGAGAATCTGGCCCTGACGAAATGTCTTCCCACCGCTCATGATGTATGCCGTATACGTGCCTCTGCATTTTTATACATTGGCGCGCACACCTCTGTCAATGGAATTTAGAAGGTTTTTGCGAAGTAATGCGGGAAGAAGCAGGAGACGGAGGAGAGCGGGATCATGTCATATTCAGCGCATCCGCGCGATGCGTGCTGGATTTTCGGCGCGGGGAGTGTTACTTATCGAAAAGCCACGGGCCCATGGGAACGACCTGCCAAATTACGGGATGCAAGAACGACTCACCCCCGGCACTCGCCGAACAGCGACTGTGCGTCCTGCACTTTACGCTGGCGCTGGAATCGAGCTGCGGGGAAATGCGGCGGGAGACAGCGCTGGGCAATGCACCGCAGGAACGGCAGCGTGAGATCATGGGATTCATCACCGAACACGGGGAGAAGCTCGCGCGCGTGGCGACCAGCGGCCTGCATTTAACGGATGATCTGAAGGCCAGAATCCTGAGCACTTTTCTGACGCTGATGAATCTGCGTGAAAACCTGGATCGCTCAAACATGCGCAGCTCGTTCGGGCGCTCTGGGCATCCCCGCTGAAGTGCACTTGCTGGAAATCGCACTGAAAAGAAGAATCAGGCCCCCAGATAGCGCGCGTAAAGCGAGCGCGCGACAGCAGGATCCTTCGTGCCTTTGAGGATGGCTCGGCCGTCGGCAAAAACGGTCATTTCGTAAGGCGTGACGCGGAAGCGAATCAGAAAATCATTCTGGCGCACGTCCTCGACGACGGGCTGCAAACGAAGAGCGAGCGCCGCGAGGTCGAGCGCCCGGTTGCGTTCGTGAATCTGCACGGAATCCCGGCCGCAAAGGCTGATATGCGGCTGGGCTTCTCCCACGAGATACGAGTAGTTGTGTTTTGCGCAGGCGCGGCATTCGGGATTGCGGGCCACGCGGATGGATTGCATGTGCCCGGTCCAGACGTCGCACGAAAGCAGGCGGCCGTGAAGAGCTTCGGTGCGGCCAGCCAGAATCTTGAGCGCTTCCGCCACCTGCCAGGAAGCGATGAGGCTCACGATGGGACCGAGCACGCCGATCGTGTCGCAGGTTTCTTCGAGGGAATGGTAGGCGTTTCCGGATTCGAGAAGACAGGCAAGGCAGGGCGTAAGGCCGGGACGGATGGTCATGGTCAGGCCGTAACTGGCGACACCAGCCGCGTAAACCCAGGGCAGGCCGGACTTCACCGCAAAGTCATTGAGCAAGAAGCGGGTCTCGAAATTGTCGGTGCCATCGAGAAGGAGGTCACAGCGGGAAAGAAGTTCCACGGCATTTTGAGGACGAAGATCGGCGACGACGCCTTGCACTTGGACGCTAGAATTGATGGAGAGCAGCTTGCGTTCGGCGGCGACGGCTTTGGGGAGCGCTTCGCGGGCGTCGGATTCGTCAAAGAGCGTCTGCCGCTGAAGATTGGAGTGCTCGACGAAGTCGCGGTCAATGATTTTGACCGAACCGACGCCGGCGCGAACCAGCAGGTTTGCCGCAGCGGCACCGATGGCGCCACAGCCGACCACGGCCGCGCGAGAAGCAAGCAGGTGTTGCTGGCCTTCGGGACCGATCCCGGCAAAGAGCATCTGGCGCGAGTATTTTTCCTGGAGAAAGTCGGTCACGGACGGTACGGCCTCGGCAGGCCGTGCGGCAGCGCCTGCTACGTAACATGATAGCGCCAAAGTGCAGAGGGGAGGCAACGCCCCTGTGCTACGCTTCGTCTGAGCGAAAGGAAGCATGAGATTGAGCCGGGCCAAGCGGATGGGAGGGATCATCGCGCTCGCACTGCTGATGGGAGCAGCGCCGGCGCGGCCGCAGGCTCCGGCTCAGCAGGAGAATCCTTCCGGCAAAGTTGCAGAGGAGCAGCCCAAGGTCGCGGCCATCCGGATCGTGCGAGAAGATGGCCAGGTTTTGGCGGAATCGCCTTCGGGAATCACCGTGGAAATCGGGAAGCCGCTGGACCGGGGAAAAATCGCGGAAAGTATGCGGGCACTTTACCGAACGGGGGATTACACCGATCTACGGGCAGTGGTGACGCCCGAAGGGGATGGGGTGAGGCTGGATTTTGTAGTGTGGGAGAATTTGTTTTTCAACCAGGTGCGACTCGAGGGATTGGTGGCGCCGCCGAGCGAGGCTTCCGCAGCGGCGGCGATGCAGATCGGACTGGGGCAAACGTACCGGAGAGTTACAGTGGATGAAGCGCTAGAGCGGCTACGGGAGACCCTTCGCGAGGAGGGGTTGTACCGGGCGGAAGTCTCTGCGGAGACGGTGCCGCACGCGGAGACGCACCAAATGGATATTGTGGTGCATGTAAAATCCGGGCCGCGCGCACACGCCGAAAGCATCCAATTAAAAAATGATACGGCGTATCGCGAAGCCCAAATTCTTTCGCGGTTCAAGATGAAAGCCGGCCAGCCCATCACTTCGGCGCGCTTACAGCGTGGGGCGGACCGCGTGCGGAAGTTTTTGGTGAAAAAGGGGCATCTCAGCGCGCGGGTGACGGTGCGGCGCGGAGATTACGACGTGGCGAAGAACTCGATTCCGATCCAATTGGAGGTCACACAGGGGCCGCGAGTGCAACTGACGGTAAGCGGCGCGAAACTCTCCAGCGGGGAACTTAAGAAGTTGATACCGGTTTATCAGGAAGGCGCGGTCGATACGGACCTCCTCGAAGAAGGAAAACGGAATATTCGAGAGCGGCTGGAGCGCGACGGCTACTTTGATGCGGATGTGAGCTACAAGATCGAGACGCACGAAGTGAAAACCGGCGGCTGGCAGGGAACAGAAGAAGTCATTGCGTATACGGTGGAGCGTGGCGATAAGCACAAACTCGTCGGAATTGAAATTTCAGGGAACAAATACTTCGATACGGAATTGCTGGAAAGCCGGCTGCAAGTCTTCCGCGGGGCTTTCGGTTCGCCGGGGCGATTCAGCCGGCGGCTCGTGGACTCGGATGCGCAATCCATGCGCAACCTGTATCAGGCAAACGGGTTTCTGGACGCGAAGGTCGAGCCGCAGGTAGAGGACAATTACAAGGGCAAAGAAGGAGACGTGTTCATTCGCTTCAAAGTGCAGGAAGGAAAGCAGACGCGAGTAGCTTCGCTGACCATTGAAGGGAATCATGCGTTCAAAGAAGAAGAGTTACTGGGGGTCATCGGCTCGACCCCCGGGCAGCCCTATTCCGATTTCAGTGTGACGACGGACCGCGACAATATTCTGGCCCTCTATTTCAATGAAGGATTCCCGGAAGCCAGCTTTTCTGCAGCGGCCGAGCGCGTGACCGCAGATGCTGGAGCGCAAAAGGCTGCTACCGATGCAAACGGCAGTCCTGCTTCAAAAAATGAAAAGAGGGAAGAGAAGGGAAAGGAATCCAAGTTCGCCACGGAACAAGCCGACGCGATGCGGCTGGTGTACCGGATTCAGGAGGGTCCGCAAACGCGAGTGCGCAGGGTTTTCATCAGCGGATATGAACACACGCGGCCAGGAGTGATTCGAAGGGAGGTGCATATCAAAGCGCAGGAGCCCCTGCGCGAAGGCGACGTCGTCGAATCTCAGCGGCGGCTGTACAACCTCGGAGTCTTCAACCGCGTGACGATTGAACCGCAAAATCCAACGGGGACCGATGTGGACAAGGACATCGCGGTTCTCGTGGAAGAGGCGAAACGCTACACCCTGGCGTACGGAGGAGGATTCGAAGTGCAGCGGCTGGCCAGCACAACTAGCCCTACAAGCGGGCAGGTGCAGGCCGCGCCGCGAGGCATCCTGGAAATCAGTAAATTAAATCTGACCGGGCGCGCTGATTCGCTATCGCTGAAGCTCCGGGGCAGCACGATCGAGGACCGCGCGCTGCTGGGTTATTCCATTCCGAACACGTTTGGAAATCCAAGGTACAGCACCCAGGCCACAGCATATACGGAAAAAACGCAGGACATCAACACCTTCACTGTAATGCGCTATGAAGGTTCCGTTCAGTTGACCGACCAGGTCACATCGCGCACGACGCTGCTCTACCGCTATACCTTCCGGAAAGTCCTGGTATCGAACCTGAACTCGCATATTGCCCCGGAAGAGATCCCCCTGTTCCAGCAGCCGACGCTGGTGTCGCAATTTGGCGTCACGTGGTTCCGGGACACCCGCAACAATCCCGCGGACGCTTCCAAGGGCAGCTTCAACAGCGCGGATTTTGGCGTAGCCGACACCTACTTTGGCTCCAGCGCGAGTTTTCTACGGTTGTTCTTGCAGAATTCCACATACCATCCGATCAAGCGACGGTTCAGTTTCGCGCGATCCATCCGCTTTGGAATCCTTGCCCCGTACCGGGATACTGTTTCGCTGACTTTCCCGGCTCCCACTTGCCCGACAGGAACCACCTGTTCGCTTCCAACCGTGATACCACTCCCGGAGCGATTCTTCGCCGGTGGTGGCACTTCGCTACGCGGTTTTGCGCTGAACCAGGCCGGGCCACGCGACTCGATCACAGGCTTCCCCGTGGGCGGACAGGCCATGCTGGTGCTCAACCAGGAGTTTCGTTTCCCTATGCGCTTGCCATTCTTGGGAACCTCGCTGGGTGGCGCATTTTTCTACGATGGTGGCAACGTGTACAGTCGGCTGAGTCGCATCTCCTTTCGGAGAATGTTGCCCAGCCCCACCTTCGCGCTACAGAATGCAAATGTGCCGATGTGCGTCACCAATTGCTCGAATGAACTAAACTACTTTGCCCACACCGCAGGCCTTGGCTTTCGTTACAAGACCCCAGTCGGCCCGATCCGCATCGATCTCGGCTATCAGCTCAACCGGCCTACCTTCGTGATTCCCATCCCGTGCCCGAGCAATACACCGACTTGCCAAGTTGGTTCGCTCGGCCAGAAGGGCACACGGCTGCCCGGGTTTCAAATCTTCTTCAATCTGGGGGCAAGCTTCTGATGCGCCGATTGGCGATTCCAATATTTCTCGTCGCGACAGTCATAGCTGTAACGGGACATCGGCTTGCAGCACAAGAGGTCGTGGATCGCATTGTGGCTCGCGTGGAGAACGACGTGATTTTGCTGAGCGACATCCGCGTGCTCAGCCGTTACCAGCAGTTCCTCGATGGAAAGTCGGAAACCGATGCCCAGATTCTCGACCGGCTGATCGATCAATGGATCGTGCGAACGGAGGCGGAGGTGTCCCGCACGCCGCGTCCTTCGGAGGAAGACATCGACCGAAGTCTTGGCAGCCTCAAGAACTCATTCGTTTCAGAGCAAGAATACGAAGCCAGGAAGAAACAAGCTGCACTGAGTGACCAGGACATACGGGCCATGGCAGCCACGCAACTGTACCTGAGCTACTATCTCGATTCGCGCTTCCGCCCCGGCGTCCAGATTGATCCCAAAGCGATTGAAGATTTCTATCAGAATACCGTCTTGCCACGGGCGAAGGCCCGCGGCCAGGACCCGCCCACGCTCGAAGCGGCACGCGATTCGATTCAAGAAGCGCTCGTCCAGAATGGTATCAATGAACAGGCAGAGCGGTGGCTGAAGGAGAGCCGGCTACGGCTGCACATCGAGAAACTCCTGGAAGAGGGGGCGAGGTGAAGCCGAAAAGCCGCCACCCGATCTGGAGCTGGATCATTCATACTCCCTGGGTCCTGACGGTCCTTGCAATTTTGGGCCTGCTCATCTTTTTCGGGAGTGGCGCGGGCAATCCCTTGCTTCAGCGGCTGATGGTAAGCCGTCTGGAAAGAGCGACCGGCGGGAAAGTGGAATTGCGAGCGATGTCGATTCGCTGGCTCGCCATGCGTTTAACCATAACTGGCCTGGTAATTCACGGAAACGAGCCGGCCGGCACAGAGCCTCTGTTCACGGCGGATGAAGTGCAGGCCGGTTTGCGCATCGATTCTGTTTTGGGTCGAAGAGTCTCGCTGAACGAGCTTCTGGTTCAGAAGCCTCATATTCACATTCTGGTCGGAAAGAACGGGGCGACCAACATACCGACACCACCGAGTTACGTTGCGGCAAACCGGCGACTCAGCGACACGCTATTCAAACTGCATGTCCGCCGCCTCTTGCTGGAGGATGGATGGATTCTGTACAACGACGTGAAAACACCGCTCGCCGTTCATGGAGGCGACCTTCAATTTTCGCTGGAAGCGGGCGGGGCCCTGGACCACCCCCTGTATCTGGGCAACGTCGAATGGCAGACGGTGCAGTTCACCTCGAAACGGTACGTGCCTTTGGCCGTGGGTTTGACCGCAAAGTTCACCCTGTGGCGCAATGGCTTCGCCCTGGAACAAGGGGTGCTCAACGCGGGGCATTCCCGTATCGACGCTCAGGCAGAAATGAATGGCTTTGCGAATCCGAAGTGGAGCTTTCGTTACCGCGGATGGATCGAGCTCCTCGATTTTCGCGAAACGTTACGAGATCCGTATGTACCCACAGGCCGCGTGGATCTTCGAGGGGAAGGCGAGTACGCCGCAGGTCATGTGAGCGGGAGCGGAAGCTATGCCGGGCAAGACATCGACTTACCGTATGAAATCTTTCACGCCAGGAGACTCACCAGCCGCAGCAGCTATCGATTCGACAGTGTGGGTCTCGACATGCCTGATTTTTCTGCCGACGCGTTTGGGGGCAGGGTTACCGGGCACGTGGCCATGCGCTTCGAGGGGTGGAAATTCCAGGCCGAGACGCACGTGGGAAACATGAGGCTGGCTCCCATCTTGCCCTGCATCGAACATCGCGATTTCCCCATCGATGAATTGCACTGGGATGCGCGCATCACCGCAGACTCGGTGGAAACCTGGACCGGTCCGTTCCGGCATTTTGAGATAACCGGGAAATCTGTGTGGGATACACCGGAGCAAACCGCGCAGCACCATCTGCCGGTGCGCGGCGCCTGGCAATTCCGTTATCGCTTCGACGTCCGCGCTCTTTGGATCGCAACTGGAGAATTCGAGACGCCCTCTTCCCGCGGAACCGTCGACGGCCTGCTCTCTCAATCCAATTCCGCGCTCAATGTGAAGTTCGAGACCGGAGCGCTGGAAACGTACAAGGAGTTTATCGATGCTCTGCGCGGCGCTGCTCCCGGCTCACCCGAGGCCGCAAAACAAATTTCGGGAAGCGCGAAGTGGGAAGGCACCCTGACCGGATCGTCGAAGATTCCCACGTATCAAGGACACGTGCGCGCCGAACGAGCGCGTTACGGCGGCATTTTCGTGGATTACCTGGAGGGCGATCTGACCTACTCGCCTTCGCGACTGGCACTGACACACGGAACAGCACGCCGTGGTGAAATGGAAGCCGCCCTGGAAGGGAATCTTTCACTGACCAAATGGAATTTCCTGCCTTCCAACCAGTGGACCGCTGAGGTGAGTTTCGAGAAAGTCCCTGCCGAAAATCTCGAGCAAGCGTTGGGATTGAAATATCCCATCAGCGGCTCCCTGACAGGGCAATTTCACGGACGAGGAACCCGACGAGAACCAAGCGTTACGGGCCTCTTCGATCTTGCTGGTGGAAAAGTGTATGGACTTTCCTTCAATCGCCTGCGCGGGCAGCTCAATATTTCGCCGGATGAATTTCGCATTGCCAATGCAGAATTGAGATTTTTCCCGCCCGGGAAAGAAGGCGGGCGCGGCGCCGGAATTGTTACCGGCGCCTTCGACTACCAACCCGATGATCAAACACTTTCTGCGGATCTGGTGGGTGCGGGCCTGCCGCTGGAAAATTTTGAAAAATTGCAGTCTCGGCGCCTACCAGTGGGCGGCCAGTTGAGTTTCCGCCTCAGGGCCAACGGTCCGATTCGAACGCCTCAGGGGGAGGGCACTTTTCGGGTGGTGGATCTCAGGGTTGGGCAGGAAATCATCGGCAGTTTCGACGGCAATCTCAAATCGGACGGGGCGAACGCGCACCTCGAATTGGGCTCCGCCATGATCACGGGGGAAATCTCCGGAGGTTACACTCTGGCGCTTGCCGAGCCTTACTCTCTGAGCGGAAAGGTGACCATCAAAAACATTGCCTTGGACCCCTTCTTGCTCACGGCTCTGCATCTGGAAAAATTCACGGGGCATGCGAATGCCGATGGCGATATCGCCTTGAACGGTTCCCTGCGGCATCCGGAAAGCATCGTAGCCGATGCCAATTTTTCGCGGCTGACGATGAATTACGCCAACGTGCGTCTGGAGAATACAGGGCCGGTGCATTTCCGGTCAACGAAAGAGACGCTGGAGATCGAACCTGCCACCCTGCGAGGGACGGATACGAACCTTCAGATTGCAGGTTCCGTGCAGTTTGCCGGGCGCCGCACGTTGGGACTGCGCCTCAACGGAGCATTGGACCTCCGTCTGCTGAGCGGCTACGTGCCGGATCTTGATGCACGCGGCCCGGCACAGATTAACGCCTCCTTCGAAGGGACGCTGGACCGGCCGCGCATCACTGGACGCGTGCACATTGAAAACGCCTCGGCGCGCGTCGCGGATTTTCCGACGGGACTCAACGCGATACAGGGCGACATGGTTTTTGACGCGACGCGCCTTTACTTTGAGAACGCGAGCGCCGAATCGGGCGGGGGAACGCTGCATCTGTCGGGCAACGTCAATTATGCGGAGAGTCCGCTTCGGTACGACATCAGCGTCCGCTCCGACCGCGTGCGCATCCGCTATCCCGAAGGCATGAGCTGGCTCGCCGGTGGGACGCTGCGGCTGACAGGTACGCCAACGGCCGCAGTGCTCTCGGGCCGGGTGCTGATCGAGCGCGTCATTTTGACCCAGGGCTTGCAAGTCGCGGGCATGCTCGTATCGGTGAAAGAAGGAATCAGCGGTCCTTCGACCAGTTCACCGTTCTTGAGAAACCTGCAGTTCGATGTCGAAGCGCTTTCTGCGCCCGACGCGCGCATGGAATGGCCTGGCGCGGAACTCCAGGCTGACGCAAATCTCCGCGTGCGAGGAACTTGGGAGCATCCCATCCTGCTCGGACACATCCATATCCTTTCCGGTAATTTGTATTTCGCGGGCAACCGGTATCGCGTGTCCCGGGGAGATCTAAACTTCTCGAACCCGTTCCGTCTCGATCCGATCCTGAATGTGGAAGCCACCACGACCATTCAGCAATACGAGATCACTTTGAATTTTAACGGGCCGGCCAGCAAACTCACGCTGGCATACCGCTCGGATCCTCCGTTGCCGACCAACGACATCGTTACCTTGCTGGCGCTGGGGCAGACGACTTCGGAGGCCACCACGCGCAGCGGCGGCACTTCACAAAGCGGAACAGCGGGCGCTTCCGCAATTCTCTCGGAGGCCATTTCCAGCCAATTGGGCGGGCGGCTCGAGCGCCTCTTTGGCATCACACGTTTTCGCGTGGACCCTGGGCTGGCGGGAGTGGGCTCGACCGGCTCCGAACAAAACGCTGCTGCGCGAGTGACCGTGGAGCAGCAGATTGCCCGCAATCTCACCATCACCTACGTCTCGAATGTGAGCTCGACGCAGCAGCAGGTGATTCAGGTGGAGTACAACGTGGACCGGAATGTCTCGATCGTGGGTTTACGCGATCAGAACGGCACCTTTGGTATCGACATCAAAATCAAAAAGCGCTTCCAATGAACGGGAAGCGCTTATCGAGTTGCGGTTAGGTTGGTTTTATTGCGGATCTTGTTGCTGTTGAGCCGTTTGCTGCTGAGCTTGCTGCCCGCGGCGCTGCTGCCAGCGGCCCTGGCCCAAGCCGAGGCGGGCCGACTGGCCGACCTGCGGATTCTGCTGTTTCACTTCGACGAGGGCTTCTCTGGCGGCTTTGGTGCTCGCGGCGCGGGCAGCGGCCTGTGTCTCACGCCCGATCTTGGGCATCTCCGCGGCTACTTTCTGGCCCAGCGGCGAACCGTAAAATTGCAAGAGCCCCTTGATTTCGTCTTCCGTGAAGTGCTTGTCGTAGATCCCCACGAGCTGTTGCGTCACCTGATCGGCGTCGAATTTATTCTGGTAGCTTGCTGAGAAGGCATTCACAAAAGCCTGGCCTTGGTCATTGTTGGGCACCGTGGCGATGAGCTTTTCCCGGGATTGTTCGATCGCATTGTTGGCGGCGTCTTGCACGAGGTCGCGCGCGCCAACGAGTTCCATAAGAGAGCGGATGTCTGCGGCTTTCACGGGGTCAATGGAGGGGTTTGGCTGTGCTGATACGGCGCTGTCCTGAGCGGATGCCGCACCTTGCCGCGCTGCTTGCACGGAATTTTGTGATGCTCCCTGAATGACGAGGAAAAATGTGCCAACGTAAATGATGACCAGCGCGAGAACTGCCTTCATAACCGCCTCCGTGGTGCCCCCTTGGACTCGGGCTACGATTTCGATTCTAGGAATGGGACGAGTAGGGCGCGAGAGTTTCGAAGGACAGTCGTGCTCCGTCGTTCACTGTCCTAGCGTTCAGGTGGAGAAGATGGGATGAGTTTCTGCTACGATGCCTCGCCATGAGTGAACCATCCCTGGGAAGTTCAGCGGCAGTTGACAACAGCAGGCCTACGACCATGGCGGCGCGGGAGGCGGGCCTGCAACGCAACTTGACCCCGGCTCAACTTGCCATGCTTGGTCTTGGAAGCACCATCGGCACTGGCCTGTTCCTGGGCAGCGCCATCGCGGTGAAGCTGGCAGGGCCGGCGGTGATTCTGAGCTTCATCGCTGGCGGTTGCATCGCGCTGCCAATGATGTGGGCGCTCGCAGAAATGGCCGCAGCGCACCCGGCGGCCGGATCGTTTGGATTGTACGCGGAAATGTATCTGCACCCCTGGGCGGGATTTGCGATTCGGCTGACGTATTGGCTCTGCATGATGGTTGTGGTCGGCAGCGAAGTCGTGGCCGCCTCGATTTATTGCAGGTTCTGGTTTCCGGGAACACCGTCGTGGGTATGGATAGGCTCGTTCTCGGTCATAATTCTCTACGTAAACACTACCAATATCGGAAGTCTTGGAACCTTTGAGTACTGGCTCTCGATGGTCAAGGTTGTGACTATTCTCGCGTTTCTGATCTTGGGTTCGGCGTTGTTGTTTGGAGTGGGATTTCCACGGGTTGGTCTGGCCAACTATACCGCGCACGGCGGATTTTATCCCCATGGCTGGAGAGGCGTTGGTCTCGGCGTAACCCTGGGCCTCTTCAGTTTTTTCGGAATCGAAGTGGTGGGAAGCACCGCCGGTGAGGCGGCCGACCCCAAGGTGGCGGTGCCAAAGGCATTGCGGAGAACCTTGAGCGCCTTGGCGCTTTTTTACGTTGCTGGACTCGCGCTGGTTGTGGGGATTGTCCCGTGGACGCAGATCGGAATGGGCGAAAGTCCCTTCGTGCGCGTATTCCAGACGGTGGGAATTCCCGCGGCGAGTCACATCATGAATTTTGTGGTGCTGACAGCGGCGCTCTCCAGTGCCATCGCTAATTTGTATTTTGCGGCGCGACTGGCTTTCTCGCTGGCGCGGGGCGGCTATCTTCCCACCACACTGGGCCGGTTAAGCGGCAAGGACATGCCGGTGATCGCGGTGTTGGTTTCGGGATGTGGCATGGCAGCAGCACTGGTGCTTTCGAGGTATTTCCAGGATTCGCTGTTCGTCTTCATGATCGGGCTGAGCACATTCGGCGCGCTTTTCGCCTGGCTAATGACGTTACTAACGCACCTTGCGTTTCGCCGCTTCCACAAACGCCAAGCCAAACCTTATCTTCAGTTGGGGCCCAGGGGGCCCTGGGCGTCCCTCGCCGGATTAACAGCAATCCTCGCGGTGATGGTATCCACGTGGTGGGTGCCTGGTTTTCAAATCACCTTGCTGGCGGGCGTGCCCTGGCTCGCTTCCCTGACGGTGTGCTACTTTGTGTGGAGAGGATCCCGCTCCCGCAGATCTGCCAACGGAGACTCGTTGAATGGATGAACTTCTGAAGTGGCGCGCTGAATTTCCGATTCTGGAACGCACCACGTATATGATCAGCAATTCGCTGGGCGCAATGCCACGCGGGGTCTACGACACAATGCGCGCCTATGCCGATTCCTGGGCGGAGCGGGGCGTTCGTGCCTGGGAAGAAGGCTGGTGGGAGATGGCCGTCAGCGTGGGCGACAAAATTGCACCGCTGATTGGCGCAGAGCCCGGGGAGATTTCCCTGCATCAGAACGTGACCCTCACGCAAGCCGTGATTTCTTCCTGCTTTGACTTCCAGGAACCTCGGAACAAAGTCGTGATGGTTGACCTGGAGTTTCCTTCCATCCAGTACTTCTACCACGAACAACGCAGGCGCGGCGCGTGCGTGGAGGTTGTTCCAGCCGCAGACGCCATTCGCTTTGATCTAGAGAAGCTGCTGGCGGCCATCGATGAAAACACGCTTCTGGTGCCGATTTCGCTGGTTCTATTTCGCAGCTCCTATATCGTGAATGCGCGCGCCATCATCGAACGGGCGCACCGCGTGGGCGCTCACGTCATTCTGGACGCTTTTCAGGCCGCGGGAACCATTCCACTCAACGTGCGAAGCTTAGGCGTGGATTTCGCCGTCGGCGGCGTGCTGAAGTGGCTCTGTGGAGGCCCGGGTGTCGCCTACCTCTACGTCCGGGAAGATTTGCGGGCCAAGCTGAGGCCGTCACTCACGGGCTGGATCGCGCATCGCCGGCCATTCGCGTTTGAGACTGGCGCGATCGATGCGCGTGAGGACTCTTTCCGGTACTTGAACGGCACGCCGCACATTCCCGCGTTGTTCGCGTGCCAGCCCGGCCTGGAGATCCTCAATCAAGTTGGGATCCATGCGATTCGCGAGAAATCGATCCGCATGACGGCGCGTCTCATCGAGGGCGCGAAATCCCGCGGGTGGACCGTCAACACGCCGGAGAATCCAGCAGAGCGAGCGGGAACCGTTTCCGTCGAATGTCCCCACGCGTATGAAGTTTGCCAGGAGCTTCTTGCGCGGGAAATTTTGGTCGATTACCGGCCCAAAGCCGGTGTGCGCGTTTCGCCGCATTTTTACAACCGCGAGGAAGAATGCGAGTTCACCCTTGCACAGATGGAAGAAATTCTGAAGACAGACGCGTGGGAAAAACACGCCGCAGCGGTTACGCATGCTTGAAACCAAAGAGTACGCGCCACAGCGCGCGGAAATGATCGAAAAACAGTTGCGGCGGCGCGGCATCTCGGACGCCGCGGTTCTCGCCGCGATGTTGGCGGTGCCGAGGCACCAATTTGTGCCTGAGGAGCTCCGTTCGCGAGCCTACGAAGATGCGCCGTTGCCCATCGGCGGCGGTCAAACCATTTCCCAGCCGTATATTGTTGCCGCAATGACATCGGTCTTGCGACTACAGCCCGGGGATCGGGTGCTGGAGATTGGAACTGGATGTGGTTTTCAGGCGGCGGTACTTTCGCATTTGGCGAGAGAGGTTTTTACAATCGAGCTGCGGCCAGAGCTGGCATCGGCTGCATCCGAAAAGCTTGCACGGCTCGGCTACCACAATGTCCACGTTCATTGTGGAGACGGCACACTCGGACTCCCGGAATTCGCGCCCTTCGATGGCATCCTCGTCGCGGCCGCTGCTCCGGAGGTTCCTGAGCCGCTGCTGACTCAGCTTGCCGAAACTGGCCGGTTGATTATCCCCGTGGGAGACGCGGATAACCAGGAATTGCAACTCGTTGAAAAACATGCCGGTGTGTTTTCGACAAAGATGCTGGAAGGCTGCCGATTTGTGCCTCTCGTCGGCCATCACGGGTGGCAGAAACCTCCCTTGCGATGAGTCCAGCCGGACCCGAGCTTTCCATTGTCATCCCCGCTTACAACGAGGAGTTGCGTCTTCCCGCGACGCTGGAAAAGGTCGCGGCGTATCTGAAAAACTGCGGTCGCGATGCGGAAGTGCTGGTGGTGGACGACGGCTCGAAGGATCGCACTGCCGCAGTCGCTGAATCATTCCAATCCAGGATCCCCGCGCTTCGAGTGGTCTCGAACGGAATTAACCGGGGCAAGGGCTACAGCGTGCGACGCGGCGTGCAGGAAGCACATGGCCGGATTGTGCTTTTCACCGATGCGGATCTTTCCGCGCCGATTGAGGAAGCCGACAAGCTCATCGAAGCGCTGGAGAAGTACGATTTGGCCATCGGCTCACGGGCCGTCGACCGAAGCCTGATCACGGTGCATGAATCCCGCTTCCGCGAACTCGCCGGAATTATTTTCAACAAACTCGTTCGGATCATCCTTTGGCTGCCGCTCGTCGACACGCAATGCGGCTTCAAAGCGTTCCGCCGTGAACGTTGCGCCATCGTGTTCGAGCAGCAGACCATCGAGCGCTTCGGATTCGACCCCGAATTGCTGTATCTCGCGAGGCATCATGGTTTGCGCGCAGTGGAAATTCCCGTGCGATGGGGACATTCCCCGGCAACCAAGGTGAGCATGCTGCGGGACAGCCTGCAAATGTTCCTGGACGTTTTCAAGATCCGCTGGAATTCACTCCGGGGCCGCTACCCGCGGAAAGCATGACTCTCCGCTCCTGACTTTGTGTTGCAAAGTACTTGACAAGGGGAGATCGTTCCGCTAGAATTTCGTGCTATGGCGACCTCCGGTCCGCTCCGCTCTCCCCAACGCGAGCCCATCCCCATCGACGCTCGCGCCGCCGATCATCTCCGCTACATCCGCGAAACTATGGAAAGCGCGGCGGAATTTACCGCCGTGCCGGGCTGGGGCGGCGTGGCCATGGGCGTCACTGCGCTAGTGGCCGCGTTTGTGGCTTCGCGCCAGGCTACTCCGCTCGCTTGGCTGAGCGTCTGGCTCGCCGAAGCGTTCGTTGCCGTGGCCATCGCTGCGCCCGCGGCCGCGACCAAGGCCCACCGCGCAAACTCCCGGCTTTTCTCCGGCCCCGGCCGCAAATTCCTGCTTAGCTTTGCCCCGCCCATCGTCGTGGGCGGCCTTTTGACCTTTGCCCTGTATCATGGGGGCGTGTTCGGCGCTCTACCGGGAATGTGGCTCTTGTTGTATGGAACGGCCATCGTCACCGGCGGTTCCTTTTCCGTGCGTGTTGTCCCGGTGATGGGATTGTGCCTGATGTTGCTTGGGGCGGCGGCGCTTTTCGCACCGGCGGCCTGGGGAGACGCTTTTATGGCGGCAGGATTTGGAATTGTACAAGTCGGATTCGGCTGGTGGATCGCCCGGCATTATGGAGGCTAACGGGAAAACACATGACTAAATCATCTGCAGCGCGTCAGGAACGTGTGCCCCGCGACCGCGAGGCCTCCTTCGAAGCTGTTCGGAATCCAGCGCGGGAGGCCGCGCCCGCGGATCTGGACCGGCTGATTCACGAGCATATCCGTCTGGGTATCGTCAGTGCGCTGGCGGTCAATCGTTCGCTCACTTTCAATGAACTGAAAGCGTTGCTCAAGACAACCGACGGCAATTTGAGCGTCCACGCGCGCAAACTGGAAGATGCGGACTACATCGTCTGCACGAAGTCCTTCGATGGGCGCTTGCCCAAGACGGAGTACCGTCTGGCGCCGGCTGGCCGTAAGGCACTGGAGCGCTACTTGAATCATATGGAAGCGCTGATTCGCGCAACACGCGAGGGCTGAGGAGGCAAATTTTTTTGACGTTCTACTTTGTGTTGTAGAGTAGTTTGTAGAACATTCTCCGCGGCGGAGAAAGAGCATGCTCATGCAACATCTGACCGTACCCCAGCTTGCGGCCAAGCCACCGGCCATCGCGCGAGCCCCGCGGCTGCACGTGGCCATCATCTCGGACGGCAATGGCCGCTGGGCTACTTCGCGTGGATTGCCGCGCTCCGCGGGTCATCGCGCGGGAGCGGAAGCGGCACGGCGCATCATCGAGGCGGCGCCGCGGCTCGGCATTAACACACTAACGCTGTTCGCGCTTTCCTCGGCGAACTGGAAGCGGCCCGCAGCCGAGGTGAATGGCATCTTACGATTGCTCCACGAATACCTACTGGCGGAAACGGCTCACTGCATCGACGAAGGCGTAAGGCTCAGCATCATTGGCCGCCGGGACCGCTTGTCCGCCACGCTTCGCCAGGCTATCGCTGATTCAGAAGCTGCCACCGCCGACGGAACCCGGCTGCATCTTCGGATGGCTGTGGATTATTCCGCCCGCGAAGCCATCTTTCACGCCGCCTGCCGCTTCTACAAAGTCACTGAGCTTTCGACGGACTCTTTCAGCAGCGTCCTCGCGG
>QHYN01000167.1 GCA_003224145.1 Acidobacteriota bacterium | reverse complement strand
CTCCGCTTCGTTTGGGACGGTGGTTTTTGCTGATCGCGCTCATGTGGGGTCCACCCTGGCTTCTGCTGGTGCAACCGTTTTTAGCGGGGACCGGCTGAGTACGGAACAATTGGGTAGCGTCCAGGTGCGCGCGGGCGCGGCCCGCTTGCTTCTCTCAGGCGGCAGCAGCGCTACCTTGATTCAGGATGAGGCCAGCAACGCCGCCACACTTACGCGCGGCTCCGCCACTTTTTCCACGGCCAATGCAAAAGCTTTCGCCCTGCATGTGGCTTCCGCGGTGATTCGCCCGTACACCGACGGGCCCACGATTGGGAAAGTCACCGTCCTGAGCCCCAAGGAACTTGTCGTCCAGAGCACTCGCGGCTCGCTTTCTATTGCCGTCGAAGATGACGTGCGCGAAATTCCGGAAGGAGTTGCTTACCGCATCGTTCTTGATCCGAACGCGCCCGACCCACAGGGGCCGCGCGGGGCCGGCACCAAAGGCATAGGCGGTCCCCCCATTAAGGCTGCCAAGAGCAAGTTCATTTGGTACGTTGTCGCAGCCATCGCGGCCGCGAGCGCCTATGTCGCCCACGAAATCTACGAGAGCGAAGAGCGCCCGTAAACCCTCCCACGCCCCACTCAGTTCCATTCTGTCAAGGAGTTACTCGGAGGCGCTTGGCGGGGAGATGATTCCGTGGCGCATAGCATAGTGAATAAGCTCGGCCAGAGAATGCAGGCCAAGCTTGGACATAATCTTTGCTCGATGAGTCTCCACGGTACTGACCGCGATTCCGAGAGCGGTGGCGATCTCCTTGTTGGATTTTCCCTCTGCCAGGAGCCGGATGATTTCAGTCTCGCGATGAGTTGGTCGGGCAGCTGCCTGCTCACGTTGCTGATGGTAGGTTTTTGTCTTGAGAAATCCATCCAACACGATTTCGGATACTTTAGGAGTGAGGAAACGCTTACCTTCGGCAATAGCTCTTACGGCTATCGGAAGAGAGTCAGTGAGATCGGATTTCAGAATGTACCCGTGAGCCCCTGCCTCCAATGCGCGCTGCACCATCTGGTCTGACTCGTGCATTGTAAGCACAAGAACTTTGGTATTCGGAACTGCCTCCCGGATTTGACGTACCACCTCGACTCCATCCAGTTCGGGCATGCCGATGTCGACTACGGCAACGTCCGGTTTCAGTTCTATTGCCTTTTGTACCGCCTCACGGCCATTCGTTGCCTCGCCGACGACTCTCCAGCCGGGTCGGGAGTGGAGGACAGCCCGTGCGCCACGCCTCACTAACGCGTGGTCGTCAGCCACCAGAATGCGCAGCTTTTTCACGAGCGTTCCTCTCCAGAGGTATCGTCACGCGTACTGTTGTGCCGTGACTGGTAAAATCAATATCGAGCCGGCCGCCAATCAGTTTTATTCGCTCTTGCATGCTGGAGATGCCGACACCAACTTTGAAGCGGGGCTCCCCACTCTCTGTCGGCTCACCGACAGAGGGTCCGTGGCCCCGGTCGCTAATTTCCAGCGTGAGATCTGAGTTTCGGTCAATTCGTATCTTTGCTTCCTGGCTTCCCGAGTGGCGCTGGATATTGGTGAGGGCCTCCTGCACCACTCGAAATAATGCCAGCTCCACATCTCGTGGCATCCGTTCGACACGCGGGGACAACTCCAATTCCACGTGGATTCCGCTTCGCTTCGTGAAGCCGCCCACGTAATCACGGGTCGCGTCCACTAATCCAGCGCTATCCAACACTGGTGGGTACAACACGTAGGAAAGTGTGCGGACTGCACGGATGCACTGGTCCGCCAAGACAGTACACTCGGAAAGAAGCTTACGTGATTTTTGCTGGCCCGAAGGAATTGAAGCACGGAGTTGACCCAGCATTGTTGCCAAGGCGACGAGGTCTTGGCCTGTGGAATCATGTAACTCCCGCCCGATCCTCCGTCGCTCTTCGTCTTGCCACCGCAGAAGACGACCAGAAAGCTGTCGAACTACTTCTTCCGCCTTTTTGCGCTTCGTGAACTCATGAGCGGTGCCGACGATTCGATAGGGACGGCCCTGGGCGTCAACAACGGGATAGGCACGCAGTCTAACCCAGGCGATAGAGGCGTCCGGGCGAACGACCCTGCATTCGAGATAGTCAAGTGGTTCACCGCCCACCAGCCTCTGCAGGCTTTCCTGAACCTGCTGACGATCATCGGGATGCACGCCTTCCAACCATGACCTCGGGGCCGCGTAGAGGCTCTCGACGGTACGGCCCCAGATAGCTTCGTAGGCTCGATTGACGAACAGAACTTCGCTTAAATCTGCATTGCTGAGTGAAAGGACATCCCGCAAGATGTCCGCAATCTGACGAAATCGTTCGCTGGTTTGGAGCTCTTGGGCCTGAGCCGCAAACCGCCGGTCCGCCGCCGAGCTCAATATAGCTGCGGCTTGAACCACCAAGGTGCCGATGACAATTCCGCTGAGACCGAGAGAAGAAATGCTCACCGCATGCGACATAATCGGGAGCGCAGCAGAGGGAATGAAGCTCGCCGACGTCATCCCAGTGTAGTGCATCAGAGAGATTGCGCCACCCATCATTGCCGCGCTCAAGATCCTCGCCAGCGCCGTCCCCCTGAAATCTTCGCGGTAGTCGAATTTGAACGCTAGCGCGGCCAGGGAGGCAATCACTGCAATCAAGACGGACACTGCCACCAGCAGTGGACTGTAGTGGCAGACCGCAGAAAGACGCATGGCGGCCATGCCGATGTAATGCATCCCAGCAATGCCAAGCCCCATAAGGATCCCGCCGGTAAACACCTGGGCGTGGCCCGATTTCTTCCTGCTCGCTACGTAAAGTGCGACGGCGGAGGCAAGAATGGCGGCCAGGAGCGACAGGAGAACGGTCGGCCAGTGATAGGCCACCGGGATAGGCAAACTGAAGGCCAGCATCCCTGTAAAGTGCATCGACCAAATTCCGAACCCCATCGCGATGGCTCCCACAACTAACCAAGCCAAGCGGATCCAACCGCGCGCGGCGGTCACGCGTCCGCCAAGATCTAAGGCTGCGTAGGACGCGGAGATGGCGATGAGAATCGAGAGAGCGACCAAGCGAAGGTCGTAAGAACCTACAAGGGGTGCCCCGGTCTGGCTCATGGTGCCCTCCTCCAGGATGATGCACGCGGGGTGCACATCGGCTGGTCACCGCAATTGGGACACGAGGAGAACCATTCCTTTAGCTGCCAGGATAACGAGGGTTTGCTGCCGCTATTATACACAGATTCACGTACATAGCTACTGGTATAGGAAACAGGCAATTCTCAGAGGCGATCTCGTAGTGGATCTTGCTAGGCAATCGTCTGTATTGCGCCGGTATTACAGTTCCAGTCAACATCGAGCGAGGAGTCTGCACGGGAAAAGAGAGCTGGAAAGAATGGAAGACCACGCGAACCTCTCGCGCGCGGCGTTGTCCAGCCAAGCTGGCTTTGGCGGACTTATCGGTCAATCCGCTCCGATGCATCGTCTCTACGAGCTGATCCGAAAGGTTAGCCAGAGCACTTCCCCGGTTCTTCTCATTGGAGAGACCGGAACGGGAAAAGAGCTGGTGGCACGGGCCATTCACTTCAGGGGATTGCGCCGTGAAGGGGCGCTTGTACCTGTTGATGTTCGGCACTGACTCCCACGCTAGTCGAGTCTGAGCTTTTCGGACATGTCAAAGGCGCCTTCACAGGTGCAGACCGCTCGAAGCGGGGTCTTCTGCAAACCGCTGATGAGGGAACGATTTTTCTAGACGAGATCGGGGAACTTCCGATGTTCTTGCAGGCCAAGTTGTTACGGGCTCTGCAAGAAAAAGAGATAAGGCCTGTCGGGTCTACAGAGCGAATTCCAATTAACGTGCGGGTCATCGCGGCAACGAATCGAGACCTCGAAGCGAGAGTCCGGGCGGGGACGTTTCGCCAGGACCTGTTTTTCCGATTGAACGTTGTGCAGATCAGGTTGCCGGCGCTGCGCGAGCGCAAGGTCGATATTCCCCTGTTGGTGACCCATTTCCTCGACAAATTTTGTGACCCGAAGCAGGCGGTTCGTGCCCTCTCCGATGAGGCACTGCGGCGACTGATG
>QHYN01000166.1 GCA_003224145.1 Acidobacteriota bacterium | reverse complement strand
CTCGTATAGCCTGAGTGTTTCGGCACAAGGTTTCAAGACGTCCCTCAGTAGCGCGGACGTCGTAGTCGGCATCACCATCAAGAAAGATTTCGCACTCCAGGTGGGCACGCGCACCGAAATTGTTGAGGTGGAAGCGGCTACGCCTCTGGTGGAGACGTCCCCGGGCGTGAACAACGTGCTCGACACGAAGTCCATCTTGGATTTACCGACGGAGGGCCGTGACTTTAAATCCATCTTGGCCCTTACCCCCGGCGTGCAGCGCTCGCCGGGTGGCGGCTTCCTGGATGTCAGCATTAGCGGTCAGCGCACCACCACCAACAACTATATGATCGACGGCGTGCCCAATAACGACCGCTTTTACGGCGACGAGCTGGTCGGCCAGCCCGGACTCTTGGGGGTTCCTTCCGCACTTCTCGGCAACGACTCGATTGCGGAATATACGGTCCAGCAATTGCCTACCGCTGAGAACGGTGTCAAGGGCGGGGCGGCCATCAACGTGACGCTGAAGAGCGGCACCAACCAGTTCCATGGAACGGCCTTCTACTTCGGCGACTACGACTGGCTCAATGCAAACAACTTTTTCTCGTCCACAAGGACGGCCTACCACAATCATAATTACGGGGGCACGCTGAGCGGTCCCATCATCAAGGACCGAACCTTTTTCTTCGTCAACTTCGAAGCGCAACGAAACAAGTCACTGGCTCCTTACAACGTGATCCTGCCGACACAGGGCGACCTCCAGGCGGCTATTAACTTTATCAGTTGCACCCCGGGGAATACCGCGACCTGTCCAGTTGACCCCGGGACGGGGAATCCCATCGTCACCAATACAAATAATCTGCCGATGAACGCTGCAGGCTTGGCCCTGCTGAAATATTACCCATGCTCAGATGGCGGGGGCGGCACTGTCCAGTGTACTCCCGGGGCTGCCAGCGCCGCTGTAGCCACTGGCGGGTTTACGCAAACCGTGTTGCTTCCCGATATCAACACCCTTCCCGGCAGCTTCATTGTCAAGATTGACCACAAGATGAACAACAAAATGAGTGTTTCGGGCCGCTATCTGTATGCGGACAGCAATCAATCTGGTCCCGCGTTCGGCTACACGATTCCCCCGGCAGCCGGAAGCGGCCTGGGCGCAGACGGATTTAACAGCATTGTGCCCACGCGGGTGCAGTTTGCCGGCGCCAATTGGCTCTACGACATTTCTGCCAACAAGATCCTCGATGTGCGCTTCAGCTGGTCGCGCTTTTCGCAAATCCTGGCGCCAAATAACAAGGTTGATCCCCTGAGCCTTGGCATCGACACGGGTCCGCTGAACCCCGTCGACTTCGGCGTGCCGCCTGTTTATGCCAGCAGTGTGACGTATGGGAACATCGGTGGCATCCAGGGCTACCCGCTCAGCACCCGCCCCACACAGACCTACGACACATCGGCCCACGTCACCTGGATCAAAGGCACCCACACCTTCAAATTCGGTGGTAACTATCAGTACGCTTCGACGTTCAGCCTGCGGAATCGCTCCCGGACGGGCCTGTTCAGTTTCCAGGGTGACAACGCATTGCCGACGTCGGATCCGGCGGCCCCGATTCCGATCCCTGGCATGGACGTTGTCCTCACACAGTTGCTCCTTGGCCGGTTGGATCGGGCCGCGCGTTCCTTCGGCGACACTGCACGTCACATCTACCAACCCTCCCTGGGACTCTTTTTCCAGGATGAGTGGAAGGTGACGCCGCGTGTGATCGTCAGCTACGGCCTGCGCTGGGACCTCAATGGCGCGTTGGGGGATGCCGATAAGAACGGTTCTAATTTCTTCCCCTGCGCTCCGCCTGAGCCTTCGGTCTGCGCGCCGCGCGGTTTCCCGAACGGTTTGGTGAAGTTGCAGCAGGGGTTCCCCCGCCTCTATAACCTGGACCTTGCTGACCTTGGCCCGCGCGCCGGACTGGCCTGGGACGTCTTCGGCAACGGCAAGACCTCCTTCCGAGTTGGTTACGCCATGGCTTACGACGTGGCGAATTTTGCCGCCATCCTTGCGCCTTACCTCTATCAGGGTGCGCGTGCCGGCGCGTTTACCAACTCGAATCTGGGCGTGTTCTCGGTCAGAGCAGAGGGGAACTTCTGTCCGGGCTTCGTCGACCCGAATCTGGGATGTCAACCGGGCCTCTCAACTCTCTTCCAAGCCTTTGGGCCGAACACCTGTTACGACCCGGCGACGAACACCGGGGCTCTGAACCCGCAAACTGGCACAACGGGGCCCGACTGGGCTTGCATCGGCCCGCAAGCCGGAAGCCCGAATCCTGCCGTTCCCTTCCAGACCTACGGGGCGAACCCCACGGGCACGCCGCCGTTCAGCATTTTCGGAACCGTTCCGAATTTGAAGACGCCAAGAATCCAATACTACAACGCCACCATCCAGCACGAACTGTTCAAGAATAATGTCCTTACGGTCAGCTACATCGGCGCTCATGGCACGAACATGTTCCTGAACCGCCAGCTAAATCTGCGACCGATCGGCTGTTTTGTTGCGGGCGCGCAGCTCAAGACAGGGAATTGCGCACGCCCATTTGACTCCGTGTTCCAGATTGGCGGTGTGCCTGAGTTCAGTTACGTCAACCAACTTACCAACGACGGCTATTTACGCTACAACTCTATGCAGGTCAGCTACCGGCAGCGCGATTGGCACGGGCTGAACTCCATCGTCAACTTCACCTGGTCGAACTGCATTGACACCAATTCCATCAATCGGGGTGGCGGCTCGACCTTGCCGATCCGTGAAAACCCGTACGACCCCTCAAGTAACCGAGGCCCCTGCGATACTGATATCCGGCGGAACTTCAACACGGGCATCGGATACGACTTCCCGAAATGGAGTGCGGCAGGCCGGTTTGGAGAGGGCTGGCAGATTGGCTCTGTAGTGACCGCCGCTACTGGCCGTCCGTGGACAGCGCTGCTCTCGAGCGGCGCGGATAATTCCGGGCAGGACCTCACCTACCAGAGGCCAAACTGCATCGGGAAGCCCATCTACCAGTTTAGCGATCCCAACAGCCCCACCATCACGAATGTGCCCGCGGTATTTGCCATTCCAGCCGACGGAACCATCGGTACCTGCGGCCGCAACGCCTTCCGCGGTCCGCATATCGTCCAGTGGGATTTTAACCTGAACAAGACTACAAAGATCACGGAAAGGATAAGCATCCAGGTTCGCTTTGAGATCTTCAATCTTTTGAACCATCCTAATTTCAACACGTTACCGGCTGGTACCACAATTTCTCAGAAAAAGATAGACAACTTCCCGGACACCAGCTTCTCCACGTACGCGCAAACGCCCGACGTCTCCTCGGGCAACCCGTTCCTTTCCCAGGGCGGCCCGCGGGCTGGCCAGATCGGGGCGAAGATCATTTTCTGATCTTCAGCCTCCAGGCTTTGGTTCCGAAAAAGGAGTCTGCTACAATGCGGACTCCTTTTTCTTTTATGCACCGCGCTTGCATCCTTTGCCTCTTCCTTCTGTTCCCCGCGCTTGCGGCGGCTGCCAACCAACCAAACATTATCCTGATCACGTTGGATACGGTCCGAGCCGACCGCATGGGCTTTCTCGGCTCCAAGCATGGTTTGACGCCGCAACTGGATGCTCTGGCGAGTCAGAGCGTGGTGTTCGAGCATGCGTACTCCCAGGCGCCCATTACGCCGGCCTCTCACGCGACCATACTCACGGGGACTTTTCCGCAGTACCACGGCATCCGCAACTTCGGCGACCGCCTGCCGCCAAGCGTCCCCTTTCTACCGGAAATTCTCCACGCCCAGGGTTACCACACGGGGGCCTTTGTCGGCAGCATCATCCTTGACCCCAAAAACGGGTTTGCCTCCGGATTCGAGCGAGGCTTCGATGTCTACAACGCAGGCTTTCACCGGCAGAAGACCGGGGAGCGCCGCGAGGCTTCCATGCAGCGCCGCGGCGAGGTGACCCTGGGATACGTGCTCGAATGGCTCGACCAGCAGCACGGTAGTCCGTTTTTCCTGTGGTTTCACCTGTGGGACGCGCACGACCCCTACAGTCCACCCGAACCGTTCCGCAGCCGGT
>QHYN01000009.1 GCA_003224145.1 Acidobacteriota bacterium | reverse complement strand
TCCCAGTCGGGATGATCTCCGGCGAGCTCTTTCTTGATGCGTGCGCGAATGACAGGATCTTTCAAGCGCCCGAGTAATTTCTGCACGCCTCCATCGGCGACCCACGGCGGAAGCGCGGACGCAAGTGCCGTGGCACCGGCAGGGTAGGGATACATGTCGGCGGCGATATCGAGACCGGAGTCGCGCGCGTTTTGAATGGTGGCGACGACATTCTTCATGCTGCCCCAGCGCGGCTTACCGCTGACCTTCAAGTGAAAAATTTCGACGGGGAGATGTGCTTCGTGACCGATGCGGATGGCTTCGGCGAGAGCGGGCATTTCGGATGCACCTTCACTGCGCATGTGCGTGGCGTAAAGGCCGTCGTATTTTGAGGCGACTTGCGCGAGGGCGATGAGCTCGTCGGTTTTTGCATAGATGTTGGGCGGATAGATAAGCGCACTGGAAACGCCGAGAGCGCCATCCTTCATGGCCTGCTCAACGAGGGATTTCATTTGTTCGAGCTCCGCAGGTGTCGGGGCGCGGTCATTGTCGCCGATGACGGCTTCGCGAACCTGCGCAGAGCCCACGTAAGTGCCAATGTTGAGAGGCGTACCCTGTTTCTCGAGCCGGCGGAAGTAACCGTCGAGAGTGGTCCAATCGATAGTGAGCTTGTAGTGTTCGAGAAAAGGTTTTTGCGGTTCGATGGTTTTCCGATTTTGCGGAGCGATGGAACCGCCTTCGCCGGTGATTTCCGTGGTGATTCCCTGAGAGAGTTTGCTGAGCGAGCGATTGTCGAGCAGAAGAGCGACTTCCGACTGGCCAAGCATGTCAATGAAACCGGGAGCAACGATGCGGCCCTTGGCGTCGATCTCCCGCTTGGCGTGGGCCTCGCGCAAATCGCCGATAGCGGCGATGCGATCGCCGCTCACGCCAACATCGGCTGCGTACCAGGGATTGCCCGAGCCGTCGATGATGTGGCCGTTGCGGATGAGGAGATCGTAGGCGGCTGCGGGAGAGTCGTTGAGATTGGCGTCGTACGCGGCAGCGGCAATTTCTCCGAGAGCCTGCCCCGCGACGGCCTGCGCCTCTTCCATGTCGGGAGGGAGAGTGACGTGATTGACGTAAGCAGCAAAGGCGAGCTTTTTGCTGTCTTTAGTGATGACGTAGCCAACCAGGCCTTTGCCGTTGAGCATCAATTTGGTATTGAGCTTGTCTTCGGAGCCGAAAGTGCCGGTTTTTGCAAACACGTGACCGGCGCCGGGAGAGCTAGTTTGAATTTTCGCGAGCGTGCCGTCTTTGCCGAGGATGGGCAGCGCTTTGAAGAAAACTTCGTAGTCAGGGCGCGTGGTCCAATACGTGAGGTAATGGACCATGAAATCCGGGCTGAAGAGATCGGCCCAGTCTCCGCCCGCACCATCGCCCTGCCCCGCGCCGGAAAGATCGAGTTTTGCGGATTGTAGAAATTCGTGCTCGACATGAAACCCGGCGTCGAGCGGATTCTTGATGTCCTTTGCCACCAGCGCGCCGAGAAGATAAGGTCCCATGCCAGCGTGGAGGTTTTGACTAACTTTTAATGTCACCTTGATTTCTTCAGAGAGAGGGGGAGAGACGTGTTCCGTCACCTGATTTTCCGCAGAGTAGAAACGAGTGTAAGGAGAAAAATCGGTGGGGGCCGGTGCAGAAGCGGATTTCAGCTGGATACCAGCGGCGATCAAAGCTTCGCGGAAAACGGTTTCAGCAAACTTCATCGGCGAGGGCACGGCGATGGTCGCGGGCTGCGGCTTGGCGCCCACGGGAAGACTGCCAGAAAGAGTGACGGTGACGGAGCCATCCGCGTTCGTTGTGAAGTCCGGGGAATCAAACGAAGGCTTGGCTCCGGCAGCAGAGGTAGTCAAATGATTGAAGAATTTGACGTAGGCGGTCTGAGGTGAAGTTTTGAGCGAAAGGGGATCGCCCTCTTTCGCGCCGGGCGTTCCGAGCAGATCGATGACGTTGTCATTGATCATGATGGAGGACATAACCACGTTCGTTCCGCCTTCGCGGGGGCCGTCGGGGAAAAGTGTCGTGTCGATCAGCACGTGGCCATCGATTTTGCGGATGCCTTTGGCCGCGACGTCCTTGGCAAGCTGCTTAATGACTGCGAGAGGATCGCCAGCCAGGGCCGGGCCCCCGTAAGAATGATCTTCATCGACGAAAGCGAGGGTGCCGTCGGCCTGGATGCGATTCGAGAGATTGGGATCGCCGCTGGCGACGAGAATCAAATCACCTTTGAGCGTGCCGTGTTTGTCGACGGAGCCGGTGCGGTAGACGTGAGTATGAAAACGATAATCTGGACCGAGTTTCGCAAGGAGCGTGCCTTCGGTGAGGGTCTTTGTCGTGGAGGCAGGCACGAAGAGTTTGTCGGCATTGAGGGAATAGAGGACCTTACCGGTGTCGAGCGAATAGAACTCGATGCCGAAATTGGCGTGAGCGAATTCGGGACGGCCGACGACCTTCTGGATGCGTTGCGCGAGCGAGTTATCCGTTTGCGCGCGAGCGGGGATCGCCTGGAGTGTGAAAAAGACCGCGAGAGGCGCCGCGAAGGTCGTGAGCAGAAGGCGGGTTTTATTTTTCAAGAGAGAATCCTCCTCGAAATGATCCGACAAAGGCGCTAATGAGCTGTGCCGGCGGCCGTGCCCGTGCCTAGCTTTTCGAAAGGAACATTCAAGATCGGATATTCCTTCCAATCTTTGTAATCAAAGTGCCACCACTCGGCTTCATAAACGGTGAACCCCTCGGATTCCATGGCGCGGCGAAGCGATGAATGTTCGATGCAGAATAGATTTACGGAATCCGCTACAAATTGTACCAGCGGAATCCTTTGCGCTGTTCCTCTGCAATTTCCTTGACGATGGCAAGCGTTTGGGAGCGGCGATACTGACCGACGGCGGCGAGCAGAGAATCAAAGAGGGCGACGGGCGCGACATAGGACGCTCCGAACGAAGTCGATTCGACGGAGGCCAGAAAAATCTCGTTGCACCCGCGCGCCAGCGGAGAAAGATAGGTGTCCGCGATGCCAACGCAATACGCGCCGCGAGAGCGCGCCTGCTGCGCGCCTTCCACGGTTTGGCGAAGACCGCGCCGGAAGCTGATGGCGATGACTAGATCCTGCTTGTTGACCGAGCGCACGAGATGCAAAATCCTGCCTGTGGATGTGGCGGAAAAAATGGGCAGACCCAGCAGGCTGACCTGGTACTCAAAGTAATGTGCGAGATGAACCGCCAAATCGCCGGCGAGAATCACGATGCGGCGCGCTTCATGGAACCGTTTTGCCAAACTCACCAGGCGCTGGGCGTCGAGGCTGTTCTTCAGGCCTTGGAGATTTTTCAAATCTTGTTCGAGCGACTCGAGAACGTGCGCCGGCATGCTGGGGTCGCGCCCGCCGGACTGCATGGTATCCAGGGAAGTGGCGAAGGCCAGAGAAAGCTCGTGCAAATGGTGCTGAAACTCCCGATAGCTGCCAAAGCCGAGTCCACGAACAATGCGCACGATGGTGGCTGGGTCTGTGTGCAGGCGTTTGGCCATGGCGCGCACGCTGAGCAACACGTATTCGCGTGGATGCTCGAGGATTGGGCGGATAATCTCCTGCCGCTTGATGCTGAGTTGATCGATGCGTTCGGCCAAATGGTACGGCGGGGCAGGTGATGCAGCTTCCTTGCGTTTCATCACGCGAGAGGATTGCTTAATTCCTGCCGCGTGTCAACTTGCGCACCATGCGCTGCGCACGAAAATTTCCGCTAAATCGGTTCACTATTACTTCTTCGTGGCGGCGGCTTTGCTTTCCAGTCCCGGCGCGATGACGGGTTGAAGGAATGGCATCATGGCGCGAAGTTTTGGGCCCAGCTGCTCAATCGCATGCTGCTGCTCGCGCTGGCGCGTTGCCAGGAAGTTGGGGCAGCCCTTTTCATTTTCTGCAATCCAGGCCTTCGCGAAACTGCCGTTGCGAATTTCCGCAAGGATTTTGCGCATCTCTTCGCGAGTTTGCTTGGTGATGATGCGCGGCCCCGCGGAATAATCGCCCTGCTCGGCGGTGTCGCTGACGGAGTAGCGCATGTAGCTGAGGCCACCGCGATAGATCAAGTCCACGATCAGTTTGAGCTCGTGCATGCACTCGAAGTAGGCGACTTCCGGCTGGTAGCCTGCCGCGACGAGCGTCTCAAAGCCTGCTTTGATCAATTCACTGACGCCGCCGCAGAGCACCGCCTGCTCTCCGAACAGATCGGTCTCAGTTTCTTCGGTGAAGGTCGTTTCCAGGACGCCCGCGCGCGTGCAGCCAAGCCCTTTCGCGTAGGCCAGCGCAAGCGCCTTGGCGCTGCCGCTGGCATCCTGTTCGACTGCGAGAAGAGCGGGCGTCCCGCCGCCTTCGGTGAAAACTTCGCGAACTCGATGGCCAGGCGCCTTGGGAGCGATCATGGAAACGTCCACGCTGACGGGCGGCTTGATGGTACCGAAGCGAATGTTGAAGCCGTGCGCGAACATCAGAGTCTTGCCCGGCTTAAGATGGGGTTCGATGGCGTCGCGGTAGAGCTTCGGCTGCTTGGTGTCCGGAGCGAGAATCATGATCACGTCCGCCCAGGCCGCCGCCTGCGCGGGCGTGTTGACGGTCAGCCCCTCCTTTTCGGCTTTGGCGCGGGAAGCGCTACTCTCTGGCAGACCAACGCGGACTGTGACGCCGCTGTCGCGGAGGTTCAACGCGTGGGCGTGGCCTTGGGACCCATAGCCAATGATGGCGACCTTTTTTGCCTGAATGAGGGAAAGGTCTGCGGAATCGTCGTAGTAAAGATTAGCCATGCTGTTCCTCTCGTTGGCCGATGCACGGCCGAGTTTGTGATGCACCTGCGCGGGATCTGTGGTGGAAGCCCGCGTTTGCGTCTGGATCTGACTTGCTCGCCCGGTACAACACGAGCATTTACTTCACTCCCGAACTTGTGGGTTCGAGAGCGGAACTTTCGGGCTGCGGCACCGGCGGCTGCAGCAAATCGCTGCCGCGGGTCATGGAAATGCGGCCGGTGCGCGCCATTTCCAGGACTCCGAAAGGCCGAAGAACTTCGAGCAGCCCATCAATTTTGTCCACCGTGCCAGAGACTTCGATAATCAGGGATTCCGGCGCAACATCCACCACACGAGCGCGAAAAACCTTGATCAATTCCATGAGGTGAGGGCGGTTTTGCTGGTCGGCGGCCACTTTGATCAGGGCTAAATCGCGCTCAAGCAGCGCGCGGTCTGAAATATTTTCCGCGAGCAGCACGTCTACCAGCTTTTCAAGGCTGGCTTCCAGGCGGTGAGCGCCTCGCTCATCCGTGTGCGCCACGATGGTCATGCGGGCGATTTCCTCGTTCTCGGTCGGCCCAACGGTGAGGGAATCGATGTTGATGGCCAGGCGACGGGCGAGGGAAGCCACGCGATTCAGGACCCCGGGTTTGTTTTCGACATAAGCGACGAGTGTTTGCATGGCCTCTCTTCTTTCCTCATGTATCCGAGGCGGTTTCAACAAGCGGACTGTGCGGGCGGCGAATCATGTCGTTTAGTGACGCGCCCGCGGCCACCATCGGGTAAACGGAATCTTCCTGCTCCACGCGGAAATCAAGCAACACGGTCTCGCCGGATTCACGCGCCGCGCGGATCGTGGGAGTTACTTCCGCGCGCGTCGTGATGCGCTCGCCGCGGATTCCGAACGCATTGGCGAGCGCCACGAAGTCGGGCGCGACCAAAGGCGTGGCGACGTAGCGCTTGTCATAGAAAAATTCCTGCCATTGACGCACCATGCCCAGATACCCGTTGTTGATGATGGCGATTTTGAGGTTGATCTTCTCCTGCACGATGGTCGCGAGTTCGCTCATGGTCATCTGAAAGCCGCCATCGCCAACAACGGCCCAGACCTCGGCATCGGGCTTTGCGAATTTTGCTCCGATGGCGGCGGGAAGCGCGAAGCCCATCGTGCCGAGTCCGCCGGAGGTAATCAAAGTGCGTGGACGGTCGTGATGGTAATACTGCGCTTCCCACATTTGGTGCTGGCCGACGTCGGTAACGACGATGGCTTCGCCGCGGGTTTCCTTCCAGAGGTCGTTGATGACATGAGCGGCGTAAAGATGGCCGGTATCGGGCAAGCTCTGAATATCGCGCACCGCCGAATCGCCCTTCAATTCGTTGATATGGCGAATCCAGGCGCTGCGATCCCGTGTCTGGATGTGCGGAACAAGTTTTTCGAGGACTTCGCGGGCGTCGCCGACGAGAGCGGCATCCACCTTCACGTTCTTGTTGATTTCGGCGCGGTCAATCTCAATGTGGATCTTGCGTGCGCTCTTGGCGTAGGTGCGAAGGTCGCCGGTGACGCGGTCGTCGAAGCGCATGCCCACGGCAATGAGCAAGTCGGCTTCCTGAATGGCATTGTTCACCCAAGCTTCACCGTGCATGCCCATCATTCCCAGGTTGAGCGGGTCTTTGGCAGGGAAGCATCCGATGCCGAGAAGCGTCATGGCGACAGGATAGTTCCCGGCGCGGACAAACTGCTCGAAGGCGCGCATCGCTCCGGAAACCATGATGCCGTGGCCTGCCAGGATGAGGGGGCGCTTAGCGGTGTTCAGCATTTCGACGGCGCGGTCAAACTCCGCCTGGTCGTGATTGTTGCGGATGCGCTTTGGCGGAAGCTTCGGCGCACAGGTCTCCCAATCGAATTCCGCGGAACCCTGTTGCGCGTCTTTGGTGACGTCCACAAGCACCGGCCCGGGGCGACCGCTTTTCGCGATGACAAACGCTTCGCGAATCGTTCGTGCAATGTCTCCCGCGCGGGTGACCACGACATTGTGTTTCGTGATCGGCATGGTGATGCCGGTGATGTCAATTTCCTGGAACGCGTCGGAACCCAGAACTTTGCTGCTGACTTGCCCCGTGATGCACACCACGGGCGAGGAGTCCAGCATGGCGGTCGCGATTCCCGTAACCATGTTGGTCGCACCAGGACCGGAAGTGGCCATTGCTACGCCAATGCCGCCGCTGGCGCGCGCGTAACCATCGGCCATGTGCGTGGCGCCCTGTTCGTGACGCACAAGGATGTGATGCAGTTTCGATTTCCCAAGCGCATCGTAAACGGGAAGAATGGCGCCGCCCGGATAGCCAAAGATTTCGCGAACCCCCAACCGCGTAAGCGACTCGCAGAGGATTTCCGCACCGGTGAGCTTCATTGGGGCCTCGCATTCAAAACAGGCTGAGCAGAAGCTGAGAAAGAAGCAGGCAAAGTGGTGACTGCCCCGAGAGAGGGCGAGGAAACGAGCATGGCGTACTTGGCCATGACGCCGCTGGAATAGCGCGGAGCCGGCGGCTTCCAGGAAGTGAGACGCTTCTGGATTTCCGACACCTTGAGCTCCACGCTTAACTGGCGGTTGGGAATGTCAAAGGTGATGATGTCTCCGTTAGCGACAGCGGCGATTGGCCCGCCATTCACAGCCTCGGGCGCAACGTGGCCCGCCATCAGTCCATGCGTCGCGCCGGAAAAGCGGCCGTCCGTCAGAAGGGCCACGGAATCGCCAAGCCCCGCGCCGACCAGCGCCGCGGTGACAGCGAGCATTTCACGCATGCCCGGGCCGCCTTTCGGTCCTTCGTAACGAATAACAACCACATCACCCGCTTTGATGACGCCTTCCTCGACAGCGGCGAAGGCCGCTTCTTCGCTGTCGAAGACACGTGCGGGACCACGGAAATTCTGCAAATTGTGGCCGGCAACCTTGACGACGCAGCCCTCCGGGGCGAGGTTTCCCTTCAGGATCACCAGACCGCCAGTGGACTTGAGAGGCGAGCTGAACTTGCGAACGACTTCCTGCCCCGGTGTTTCTTTTGCCGCGGCAGCTTCTTCGCCGAGCGTACGGCCGGAGACGGTCAGGCATTCGCCGCGGAGGAGTCCGGCTTCCAGAAGGTGCTTTGCGACAAGCGCAGTGCCGCCCGCGGCGTAGAGATCGGTGGCGACAAATCGTCCTCCCGGTTTCAGATCCGCAAGAATCGGAACGCGCGAGCTGATGCGGTCAAAATCGTCGATCGAGAGTGAAATCTTCGCTTCGTTGGCGATGGCCAGCAAATGCAGGACGGCGTTGGTGGAACCTCCTGTGGCGGCGACGCCGGCAATGGCATTCTCAATCGCTGATTTCGTGATGATTTTTGAGGGCGTGACATTCCCACGAAGAAGATCGACAACCAGCTCACCAGCGCGACGACCCGCTGCGGCCTTTCCAGAATCCGTGGCGGGAACGCTCGAGAGGCCCATGGGCGCGATTCCGAGGAATTCACAGACCAGCGCCATGGTGTTCGCGGTGAATTGTCCTCCACAAGCGCCGGCTCCGGGACAGGCCGCCGATTCGAGGGCTTTGAGTTGAGCGTCCGTCATTGCGCCACGCGCGTGCGCGCCTATCGCCTCATATACGTCCTGAATCGTGACGGCGTGACCCTCAAACTTGCCCGGCGCTATGGAGCCGCCATACAAAATGAGACCGGGAATATTCAAACGCGCCAGGGCCATGACGCCGCCGGGAATGGTTTTGTCGCAGCCGACGAGAACGATCAAGGCGTCAAACAAATTGCCGCGCGTCACAAGTTCGATCGAATCGGCGATGACTTCGCGGCTGACCAGGGAGGCGCGCATGCCTTCCGTACCCATGGTGATGCCGTCGGAAATGGATACGGTGTTGAATTCTAGGGGAGTGCCTCCTGCAGCGCGAATGCCTTCCTTGACGTGCTGGGCCAGCTCGCGAAGGTGATAGTTGCAAGGCCCGATTTCAATCCAGGTGTTGGCGACGCCAATGAGCGGTTTCTTGAAATCGTCATCCCTGAGCCCGCACGCGCGAAGCATGGCGCGCGCTCCAGCGCGATGCGCTCCGTCGATGAGCGCGTGGCTTCGAGGCTTAAGCGTTTGATCGGTCACTTGGAAATTCCTTCGCCGCCAAAGGCAGCAGCGATTTCTGAAAACGCGAACTTCAAAAACTTAAGGCCATCACCTGGTCCCGGTGATGGCCCTGAAATCCCGTGAATCGTTTGGCTAGGCCGCCATCATCCGCCGGTGAGTCCCCCTGCGAGGACAAAACTAATTCGTACAACTACCAGAGGCATCCCCCCGCCCCGAAAGGCAGCAAAGAAACTCCGAAATCGGCGATGGCGATGCGTGACATAGGTATCGCCATGAACACGAACAGGATGAGGCCAGGGGAGTCAATGAGTCAAATTAATAGTTATGCTTATTCCAATAAATCTTGATTATGGAATGGTTTTTCGCGTTGCGCGGTCCTGCAGGTTAGTGCTTTATCAGGGGAGGAGATGCTCCGCAGGCATCTCCCTGCGCACCCGGACATCTAATTGGGGGTTGGTTTCTCCACCCTGAGCGCGTTCGCGTTGGCGGGAAATGCGGAGGATCGATGGGGCAGGGGACCGAGGTGTTAGTTGTCGGAGGGGGGCCAGCAGGACTGGCTGCAGCTATCGCTGTGCGAAAGAAAGGATTTCGAGTCACGGTCGCGGATGGGGAGAAGCCGCCGATCGACAAAGCATGCGGCGAGGGACTCCTGCCGGGAACTTTGGCCGGACTCCGAGAATTAGGGGTCACCATTCATGCCGCCGAAGGACAGATCTTCCGGGGTATTCGGTTCATAGATGAAACTACTACCGCGGAAGCAAGTTTTTCTCGTGAGAACGGCATCGGCGTACGGCGAACCCTTCTCCATAAGAAGATGGTTGAGCGCGCGAGGGATTGTGGAGTCGATCTCTTATGGAACACGCCGGTGACCGGCCTTTCCCGGGATGGTGCCTTCCTAGCAGGAAGGGTGTTCCCCGCGAAGTGGATTATCGGCGCGGATGGAATTCACTCCAGGGTGAGGCGTTGGTGCGGCCTGGATGCGAGTTTGCGAGGAGATGTCCGATTCGCACAGAGACGGCACCACCGGGTGAAACCTTGGACCGATTGCGTGGAGGTTCATTGGGGCCGGAAGATGCAGGCTTACGTGACGCCCCTCGCGAACCAAGAGACTTGCGTCGTGTTGATCTCGCGCGATCCACGGATGCGCTTTGCGGGAGCATTAAAGAAATTTCCCAAGCTCGCGGCTAATTTGTCTGACGGACAGTTGAGCAGTGTAGAGCGAGGCGCGACAACCGCAATGTGCGAGCTGGCTCGCGTGTACTGTGGGAATGTGGCACTGTTGGGCGACGCATCGGGCAGTGTGGATGCCATCACCGGCGAGGGCCTCGGGCTGAGTTTCCGCCAGGCCTTGGCGCTCGCTGATGCGCTCGAAACGGGAAAGCTGGAGAAATATCAGTCGGTACATCGCCGGCTGGCGAGACGGCCGAATGTGATGGCACGACTCCTCCTTTTGCTTGATCGAAGTGGGCCACTCAGAAGACGCGTCCTGCGTGGATTGGCCAAAGACCCCGGTGTATTTGGCCGGGTGCTGGCCTTGCACACGAAGGAGAATTCTTCTGCGTTTCTTGCAGAAACGACTGTGCGATTCGGCTGGCGGCTGATAACCGCGTAAAGGAATTGAAAGGGAAAGGTGAACTGTGAGGCTGTTCCGAAGGCCGCTGAAATCGGTTCTCTATCTCTGCGTTGGCGCGCTTGTGGCGCTTCCGGGGATGATCGCTCTACCGCAGCATGCTGCACCACAGACCATAGACAACCAACTCGTCGTGAGCGTTGATCCTTCTCAAAGCGCGATTCACTGGAGTCTGGGGAGCTCACTTCACACCGTGCATGGGACATTTGCATTGAAGAAGGGCAGCATGCAATTGGACCTAGCCACAGGCAAGGCCAGCGGCGAGATCGTCGCGGATGCCACGAGCGGAAAAAGCGGCAACGATGGGCGCGACAGGAAAATGCATAAGGATGTACTGGAGAGCGGACGCTTCAGCGAGGTCATTTTCCGGCCGGACCGCATCACCGGGAAACTCGATAAGCAGGGAGAATCCACGGTACAGATGCACGGAATTCTTGTGCTGCACGGCAGCGAACACGAGTTGACCGTGCCGGTGCAAGCGAATATCGCCGGAGATCATTGGACGGGCAGCTCGAAGTTCAGCGTTCCTTTTGTCGAGTGGGGCCTGAAGAATCCGAGCACATGGCTTCTCAAGGTGGAACACTCCGTGATGATCGATTTGGAACTGAAGGGCGCGGTTCAAGGGCCTGCGGCGCAGTAGGCCAGCACAATTCTTCGTTATTTTAGGGTTCTTCCACAATTCAAGCTCCGGCCATTGCGATTTCCACTCGCGCGATCCGGTCTTCGAATCAATGTGCATGTGACTGTGGCCAGTAGCTGAGCTGCACGGAAGTGGTCACATTTTTCTGGAGAGAAGAGGCGAGCAGGGGAAACTTCCACTGTTCGTATTGGACAAAGGCGGAAGCGCTCCAGTCGCGCAGAGCCCAAAAGTCCACTCGGACCGATCCATCGTTGTAGGTGCCGCCCCCCGGAACGAATTGGGGATCCACTTTGGCGTGGCGGTAGCCGAACTGAATCGCGTTGCGCGCGCTCAGCCAGTACCGGCTGGTGGCTTGAATGCCTGATCCGTCGCGGCCCACCCAATTGCCCATCAGGACGCCGCGATTGGTGTAGAGATCGTGATAGAAACCATCCCAGTAAATGTAACGGCCGGGGCCGTTCTTCGAGACGCTGTTCGTGAGCGGGGCTTCGACGCGCAAATCGAGTTTCGACAGGCCCGGAAAGTGCGATAGGTACATTCCAGGATTGAACCCGGCGCGGCGAGGGGCGGCGAGCGGTGAAGGATCATCGTCGGCCAGAGAATCGGTGTAAATCGTGAGCCAGTTGCGAAGGAAGGGAACGCGGTAACTAAAATCAAAGCCGCCGGTACGCTTGCCGGGATCCGTCGCCGGCGTTTCGTTTTTGACGCTGCTGACGCTGAAATAGCTGCGAAGCAGCCGGTCGATCGTGAGCGGCAGGCCGGCGCCACCAAGAACGACCGTGCGGCTGAAGCCGAATTCCAGATTGCGCGTGGGCTTGAAGCTCATTTTTTCGCCGTGGAAAAAGGGGCCCGGGGAAGTCTGATGTCCTTGCAGCGTGCCGAAGAACATGTCCCAGCGCACCGGGCCGAGCAGCCGAAAAAGGCCGGGCAGGTGAAAAGGCGAAACCCGATTGATGTGAAACATGCGAACGGGGAAAGCGTTGTCGCTGAACAGCAGCGGCCCGGAGTGATTGGGAGACCACCATTCGCTCTCTTGTCCATAGGAAACTTGCCAGTTTGCAACATTCAAGCCGACATAGGCATCCAGAAGGCGCGCCTGGTTTCGCTCGGCGACCAGGCCAGGCGGAAAGACGGGGTTGCTGTCCATGGTGGCAATGGCGGTCGCGACTTGTGAAGAAATGGCAGGAGCTGCAGGCGAGTGCTGATACTCCCCGCGAAGATAAACCACCCAGCGCCCCGCCGTGGCCCATCCGGAGAATCCGTCGACGCTATTGAAGCCGCGCTGGAAAGGACGGCCAAAGTCGTTGATCAAAGTCTGGCCGAAGTGATAGCCGTCGGTAAGAGGCGGGCCGGAGATTTGCGTTGCGCGGGCGTAGATAGATTCGAGATGAGCAGAATTGTTGCTTCCACCGCCGAGGAGAGAGAGTTCCGAAGAGAATTCCCGCTGGAGCGAATCATAAAGGCGCCCTGCTTCCGTTTCAGGTCCCCCATCCTGCAGCTGGTCGCCTGCTTCACTGACGAGGCGCGCGCATTCCAGACGCGTCCAGGGTTTCATTCCCAAAATTGCATCATCGAAAAGGCCGAGGGCCGCAAGCCGGTCGAGGAGAGGATAAATCCAGCTGTCGAGCGGCACGTAAGGTGAGCCCATGGCGCTGGGCATGCGGTCGGTTGCGGTTTGCGGCGAGTCCGATAAATCTTCCGCGGCGCTGCCGCCAAGTTCGGGGTTATGGTGCGCGCGGTAGGCTTGCCAGCCAGCCAGCCAGCCAATGCCGCTGCTCACAAAGGCGTCGGCAGGGAAGTGTCGTTTGCCTTCCACTCGGGAAATAGAGATCGCGGAGGCAGCGCCGTAAGCAAGAATTTTTGTGAAGAGGCCGGGGTACTCATGGGCGATCACACTGGCGGCCGCCCAGGACATGGCCGCGTGTCCGGAAGGAAACGAGTCGCCCCCTTGCCAGAACTTGCCGTGGGACGCATCCACTCCCGGGCGCTCCCGTCCCGTCGCAAACTTTAAGACTTCCGTGACCAAGAGTGCATTGGCCACCGCTTCGCCGCTCAGAATTCCGGTCTCTTGCTTGTGCGCATCATGCGTGGCCCTGCCCCAAAGGTAGAGACCGCCGACGGCTCCTCCCATGCCGGCAAGCCCATAGTTCGAGAAATCGCGGTAGTGCTTCAGAGTGCTGGGGGAATTGGGCAGATGCAGGCTGGCATCGCGGTCGGTAACCAGAAAACCGGCAGTAAGCCCGCCAAAGGGTACGAGCCAATCAGCGTGACCGAGGCGGACGTGCGCGGGACTCGCCCAGATGTCGCGCTGATCCCTTAGGATGTTCTTTATCGTTTGCAGGCCTAGGGTATTTTCCCGAGAAGCTTGATCCGTCTGACCCTTAGTGTTCTTGGCCGAATCCTCCTGATCGGTGTCGGACTTAGGATCTGACGAGGTTTGTTCTTGTTGTGGCAACTGCGGAGCAGTCTGTGGTGCTGCGCTCAAGGATTCTGGGACGGTTCCAGCTGTGAGAAGAAGTAACAAAAGCGCGGAGAACAGCCTAGACGACTGTGGCCTAGTATCGCTTATAGAGAAGCGGCGCATACCGAAGGCTTGGCAAGATGACGGCCAACTGCGCTCACGGGCGAAGGAATCTCGAACATTATGATAGCCCAGCAGTTAGCAACTTCTTTGCGAAAAACAACTAGAAACCAATTCCCGATTTGGGAACACGGCCAGTCCCAGGATTTCGCACCACATGTGTATTTGCTGCCTTCGCTCGCGATGGGCCTCTGCCGATAGTGCGTTGCTTGCAAGAGCTATCGACCCCCCTCCCCCCTTTTTTTCGTA
>QHYN01000008.1 GCA_003224145.1 Acidobacteriota bacterium | reverse complement strand
AAACTGGATTCTTCATCCCGAACCTCCTGCGGTGGGCTGAGAGAATACCCCACCTGTCCGGGATGTCTATTAGCAGCTACACAGGAATGGCTGTGCCACAGGGGAGGGTACGATGTATCGTGCCCCTACGAGCAAATGAGAGATGCCGCGCTGAAGCGCGGCGCTACATGAGAGAGAGGGAAAAAGCAGATCCCTCACCGCCGTTCGCCAAAGGCAGACGACCGGGTTCGGGATGACAGTCGGGGAGGGGAGGGCGCAAACGGGGGGAGCGGAAAGGCCCGCGGTCTAAAAGACCCGCCACTACAGCGGGGGGACGGGCACGACATGTCGTGCCCCTACACAGAGGGTGCCGGCTGCTGGTCCGAGGGCAGAGCTGTCGCCATCGCGTCGTGCACTTTCTGGTTCAAGACATCGCGCTCCTCGAAAGAGTATTGGGAAGCGTCGATGGGCTCCAGAAACTCGACCACAATCTCTCCCGGATGAATCACCAGGGAGCGCTTTTCCATCACGCGGTGAGCCCCTGAACACACCATCGGCACAATCGGCACACCCGCTCTGATCGCCATTACTACCGCGCCTTTCTTGAATTCCTGGAGACGCCCGTCCGGGCTGCGCGTTCCCTCGGGATAAATCAAGAAGGACTGCCCCGCTTTCATCGCTTCGGTGGCTTTCTCCACACTCGCAATGGCCGAGTCGCGTGCCCCGCGGTTGACCGGGATGAAATGGGCCGACCGGAACGCCTGCCCCACAATCGGCCATCGGAAGAGCGAAGCTTTCAGAAGGACGGCAACCCGGCGCGGAATGGCGCCGACAATCGCGGGCGCGTCCGCGGAACTCGTATGATTCGCCGCAAAAAGGCAAACACCCGGCGGGATGCGCTCGATGCCCTTCACACGAAGGCGCACGCCAACCGCCCGGACGAAAAACAGCACTCCTTTGAGTCCGGCCCAGTAGAGCGGATCGGGATCTTTCGTAATCAGCGTGTAAATGACCAGCGGCAGCCCAACCACCAAGATGTAGAGGGACAAAAAACCGACGATGAATAGGGTACGGATCATGAGCAGGCAGACTCTCTCGAATCCCTCGCCGCGGGTCAAGCGGTTCCTGGGTGCCTCTCCATCTAGTGGTGAAGCACGGCGGCCGTTTCGCCTCGCAGCAAACCCTCCCGGATGTGCCGCGCTTTTTCGCTCGCGTGCGCATCTTCCGCCACCACGTAAACCGTCTCCTTAATCTCTCCGAGCCGCAACTCGAGCGAGATTTCTTTTTCCTCCCGGCGAATCCGCAGTTTCAGGAGGTCGCCTGGCTTTTGCCCGCTGAGCCATCGTTCCAGCCTTCGTGGCACCTCTCCGCCGTTCCAGCCAATGATTATGTCTCCTACGCGCAACCCCGCCTTCGCCGCTGGCCCCTCGGCATCCACGGTCTTCACGACGAGCGCGCCACTCGCATTGCGCTCGGCCGTAAAGCCCAGCGTTGCCAGACGCCGCTCCGCCTTTCGCAGTTCCAGCCCCGCAAGCCCCAGGACGTCGTGATACGGGAGGGGCTCGGTGCCCGACACATATTTCTGAAAAAACTCCTCGAACGACCCGCCCGCGACTTTCTCCGCGGTGAGGCGCACATCCAGACTTTCGCGATAGGTTTTCCCTTGTTTGGCAAAATCGTTGTTCATCGCGCGAAGGACATCATCCAGACTCTTCGCGTTATCCGTGCGGTCGCGGATCACCATGTCCAGCAAATCGCCCAGCACCTGCCCCTTGGCGTAATACGAAACGCTGAATTCCGGCTCATTGTAGAGCGGGTATTTTTCCAGCCAGGCATCGAGACTCGACTGCTCGGGGCTCTGCCAGCGATTGGCCGGGTGCTGTTCCAGTTCAGTGATCGCCTCCCCGAGGTCCACGTAAAACCGTTCTTTGCTCCAGATTCCGCTGCGCACCAGCGCGTAGGCGCCGTACGTGTTCGTCACGCCTTCAGCAAACCACAGCGCTCGCGTGTATTGCTCTTTCGTGTAGTCCACCGGTTCCAGCGTCGCGGGTCGGATGCGTTTCACATTCCACAAATGAAAAAATTCATGCGCCGCCACGCCCGCCATAAACTCGTCCGAAGGCACGCCAATCGCGGTGGAGTTTGCGTGTTCCATCCCTCCACCACCCGCGCCTTTTCCAATGTGGAGGATGAACGTGTAGCGTTCAAATGGCGCGCCTTCCATGAGTTTTATTTCGTACTCGCAAATCCGTTTCAGGTCCTCTTCCGCGCGTTTCCGCTTCCAGTTTTCCCCGTGAACCACGACCGTGATCGGCGGAGTGATTCCCGTAATCTGAAACTCTTCAAATTTCCCAGCTTCGACGGGCGCGTCAGCTATCGCATCGTAGCTCGAGGCGCTGAAGACAAACTGGCGAGCCCTGCTTATTTGTTCCAACGACACAAGCGAAGGGCCAGCGGCCTGCCACTCCAGCGGAACGTCCGGCATGGCGACGCGCACGTCCTCGGAACGCCGGTCCGGCACATACATCAAAATCATGGCGGGGTTGATGAACGCATGCTCGGAATTGAGCTGCGTGCCGAACGGTCCGGGTTCGTCCCAATACGTCGCATAACGAAGCTGAATCGTTCCCGTTCCCCGAATGCGCCACGTCTGCTTGTCCAACTTTTCGATGGCTGCTTTTTCTGCTCCTACGAAGGCTTCCACCTGCTGGACGTGCGCGCTGAAATCGCGAATCTGGTAGAGGGCATTCCACGCGGCCATTTGAACCGTGACTTCTCCCGAAACATTGGGAATGGTCATGGTCAGGTGAAACAGGTGCCGCTCGGGATGTTCCAGCGAAACGCTGTAGTTAATCGTGGCGTTGCAGGAAACGCCGAACACCAGCAGCGCAAAGAAATGGAAGAGCAGAGGTTTCAGCAAGCGTTTCCAACCAAGGAGATGAGTCACCGGGCTTTGGCCTCACTGGAGACTTGCGCGGGCGTGCTCAGTTTCTTCAGCAGCTTCTCGCACAAGCCGTCGAAACTCCCGTTCGACATGATTAACAAGAGATCGCCGGCTCTTGCCTCTGCCGCCAAATGCGCCGCGATGGCGTCCGCACCTGAAATTACGTGCGCATCCGTCCCCAGCGCGCGCACACCCGCCGCGACGGACTCGGGATCCAACCGGTTTTCATCGCCCAATTGTTGTGCGCGGTAGACCCCGCCGAGAATGACGCGATCGCCAAGCGCGAGCGCCTTCGGCAACGCTTCCTGGAATACTTTGCGGCGCATGGAATTGGAACGCGGCTCCAAGATGGCCCACAACCTGCGTCCGGGCCAACGCGCCCGTGCCGCTTCGATGGTGGCCTTTACCGCCGTGGGGTGGTGCGCAAAATCGTCGACGACCAAGACGCCGCCCACTTCTCCTTTCACGTCCATTCGCCGCTTGACACTGCGAAACGTCGAAAGCGCTTTGGCGATAAGCGGTGCGCTGATTCCCCGCCCCTGCGCAACGGCCATCGCCGCCATCGCGTTCATGGCGTTGTGCTTTCCCGTCGCGGTCAGCGAAAACTCTCCAGACAGTGCCCCTCGGTGCTCGACTCGGAATCGCATCACGTCGCCTTGCACTGCAAATTCTTTCGCGACCCAATCATTCCCGGAACCGAAGCCGTATGTCTCGACGGGACAGAAAGCTTTTTCGGCGGCTCGCCGCAGTGCTGGCCCCGATTCCTCCGTGTCGCCCCAAATCACGACCCGCCCGCGGCGTGGCACGAGATTCACCAGCCTACGAAACGCCAGTTGATAGGTTTCAAAGTCCGGATAAATATCTGCATGGTCGTACTCGAGCGAGGTTACGATCAAATCGTCGGGGTGATAATGAAAGAATTTAGGCCCCCGGTCCCAGAACGCCGTCTCGTACTCATCCCCTTCCAGGATGAACTCTTCTCCGCCGCCAAGCCCGTAGCTTTTGCCGAAATTTTCAGCAACGCCACCCACCAGAAAATTCGGCCGTTTTCCTGCGGTTTGGAATATCCACGCCAGCATCGCCGTGGTGGTCGTTTTCCCGTGCGTTCCGCTGACGACAATCGAGTGCTTGCCCGGCAGAAAAACTTCTTCCAGCATTTCTGGCAG
>QHYN01000101.1 GCA_003224145.1 Acidobacteriota bacterium | reverse complement strand
AGCCAACTGAAACGGCTCTGCGAGCCCTCAATCCCGCGGTAAGTGGTGAAGAGAAATAGCTATCCCCTCGCGCGAAGAAGAAGGAGACTTCGTTGTTCGAAGCCTCCCCGTCGAGTAGGAATTCTCCGCTACCAGCTCAACTTGAGCGCAAACTGGAACTGGCGCGCATCGTAGGAGGCGGTCGGCTGGCCGGCAGTGCACGTTGCGCCGGCGGTTGGGTCGCAAAGCTGATTCACGGCAGCGATGTTGGTGCGGTTGAACAGGTTGAAGGCGTCGGCGATGAGATCGAGTCGGAATCGTTCGCCGAAGGGGATGCGCTTGGAGAGACGCATATCCCACTGGAAAAAGTTGGGCGAAGTGAAGCGGTTTCGGCCAAGGTTCCCGCCGCAACCCGCTCCAGCCGTCGTGATGCCCGGAATGCTGAATGTCGAGCCGCTATTCGTCAGGCAGACATTCGCCACACCAAACGTTACGCCGGGGATGAACGGTGACGTCGTTCCTCCGCCAACCGAGGGCCGGGCTTGGGACGCGCCCAAGTCGAGACGCGTATCCTTTCCAGTGATGACATTGAAGGGCCGGCCGGAGGAGAATTCGATGATGGGAGAAAGAGTGAAATCACCGATGAGATGTTTGAAGAAACCGTCGCCGGACTTAGCGCCCGCCGATTGAAAGACGGCGCTGTTCACCCAGCGGTGGCGCTGATCATTCACCGAATTGGCGCGCTCCAGATTGGGGAAGCGGCTGTCCTGCGGCTCGAGGGGAGATTGCAGGTCGGTCGCGTCGTCAATGGAATGAGAAAAAGTGTAGCTGGAGAGCAGCTCAAAGCCCTTGGAAAAGCGCTTCGAGAGGTTGAAGGTCACGGCGTTGTACCAGGAGTTGCCATTGGACAGCTGCGCATCCACGCTGTTGAAGGCGACGGGTACACCGAAGCCCCCCGGGTAGCATTTCGGCGCGGTATTCCCGAGTAATGGGAAGCCGGCGTAGAAACAGGCAGCCTGGGCGGCACCCGCCAGTTGTGGGTAAAACACAGCACCAGGCCCGGCGAAGGATGGATTGGGTCCGGATGGGCGGAAGAAGTTGAAGGCCGCAGCGGTTGCCAAAGGAGTGTTATTTAGGAATGCAAGGGGTGCGGGGCAACCGCCCAATGTTCCTAGGAGGCTGACGCCGGGAAGTGCCGGAGTAAAAGTACAGCCATTGGCAGTTGTCACGGTGGCAGTGGGTACGGCGACGCTTAAGGGGAGTGTGCCGCATACGGAGGTAGTAAAGCCTGCTAAGTTGCAATCGGCAAAATTTACGTCGAGCAATTGAGGATCGGTGGAATTGATGTCCTGCGGGCGGTTCAAGTGCAAACCGCGTGTCCGCTGGTAGCCGAGACTGAACTTCCAGGAGCCCGCGATTTCACGCTCGATCGTAAGATTCGCCTGCTCTGCGTAGCCGTAGACGAAGTTCTTCGAAAGCGGAAGCGTAAAGGGAAGAATGGGGAGCGGGAATCCCGCCTGCAAGTACGCCTGATTGGCAAAGAGGGAACCACTGGCGAGAGGATCGAAGCGCTGGTGATCGGGAAGGTAAAACATGTTCAAGAATGGGGGCGCATTCAGGACGCCCTGAAAGATGGAAGAGCCATTGAGGTTAGCGGGAGAGTCCAGGCCGTTGCCACAAACTGGAGTGACAAGCCCGCAAGCGGAGGGCGTGCCGCCCGTGGAAAGCAATTGGGTCGAACGCCCACCATCGGCCGTAGCGGCGTCGAAAGCCGTGGCCAGAAGGGGGTGATCATAGAACAGACCATAACCAGCGCGAATCACGGTTTTTCCATTGCCTGCGGGGTCCCAAGCCAAGCCAAAGCGCGGCGCGAAATTGTTATAGTCGCGCGGGATTCCTTCCACGACACCGAGGGCTTTCTCCGCCTGGGGATTGATTCCCGGGAGGGGTGAAAAAATGGGGCTGATTTCCACGTCGTAGCGCACGCCGTAGTTGAAGGCCAGATGACGATTCACACGCCAGTTGTCCTGCAGGAAAAAAGCGAAGGGCAGGTTATCAAAAGGCTGGTTGGAGTTTCCGATGCCCTGAATGTAAGAGACGGGAATTCCGAGACCGTAGGATTGCAGGCTAGTGGTTCCTGGCAAAGATACTTCACCCGGAGCGCAAGTCCCGTCATGGCCGCCACCTGCACCGTAGCAATCATGGATTGCATCAGCCGTGACTGTTGACGTTGCGAAGCCGCCGAAATTAACAACGCCGCCGAAATCAAGTTCGAAAATCTGCTGCTTTTTCGAGCGGAGTTGAATGACATTGACATCGCCGCCCATCTTGAAGGTGTGCTTGCCGCGGACAAGGCTAACGTTGTCCATGAATTCAAAGCGACGTTCAATGCGGTCAACCGGGGAGTAGGGTTCACGGCCGAAGTACGCGTACCCGGGTATATTCACACCGATATCGGAACCGCCCGGAAGCTGCGAAAAGCCAAAGTGGATCCCGCGGCGGGCGACCTGCGTGCGAAACTCATTAAAGGCATTATCGCTGACGATGGTGTCATGCTGAAAAGTGAAGTTGAGGTCGCGGGTTTGACTCAGGCCCGCGCGTGTACCGGAATTCTCACCGAAGACCTGATTCTGCGAAGTGGACGGAAGGCCGGTGAGAAGAGAGGGTGAAACGCCCACGCGGAGGAATGAATTGTTTCGATTGTTCCAATGATGGTCGAGGCGGGCAGACCATAAGCTGGTCTTCTCCATGACCGGGTAATTACCGCGAACGTTATTGCCATTGAGAGCGGCAAAAGAAGCGGGGAGTGGCGCAACATACACGCCGAAGTTAGAGCAAGTGGCGCCGTTGTTGACAGGTTGGCCCGCAGGGCACGTTACGGGAATGGGGAATTGACGGCCCGGCGTAGCTGTTAGAGGAATACCGTTGGCTTGATAGAACCCATTGGCGACAGCGCCGAAATCGAAGCCATTGAGTGCGACGCTTGAAGCTGAGCCCATAAAAACGCCGTATTGCACCGCGAGACCTTGCAGTTGAGCGTTTCCTGAACCGAGCAGTGCCTCGACCGTGTCTGCTTGTCCACCCTTCCCCGCGTCCAATTGTACCGTCAGCGGACCGTTGGGCGTCGGAAGCGTCACAGCCCGCATATTGAAATTGTTCTTGCCGATGCTCGAGAAACCGGTCTCTTCGCGCTGCGTGTATTCGTAAGAGAAGAAGACAAAAGTTTTGTCCTTCTTGATCGGGCCGCCGAACGTGAGGCCGCTCTGTGTTCGCGTGTAGGCCTGCTTAACGGGATCCAGCGCTCCGGTTATCGGATTGACCTGGCCGGAAAAGGCATTGCGCGCCTGAAAGGCCTTGTTGCGGAAGTACCCGAAGGCGTTTCCATGAAATTCGTTGGTGCCGCCCTTGCTCACGATGTTGATGACGCCCCCGCTGGCGCGGCCGTACTCGGCGTTGTAATTGCTCAGAATGAGCTGAAACTCTTGAATGCCCTCTTGAGAGAGGGTCGAGCGAATGGCGTTGATGGAGTTATCGACGGCATCCGCGCCGTCAACGCTCACCATGGTTCCACGGGCTCGCGCCCCACCGATGCTCAAACCGCTATTCGGCGCGGGGCCGATGGTGGGCGAAACGTCTCGCGTGGTTTGCGAGTTGGTCAGAGTGAAATTGATGTAGCTGCGGCCGTTAATGGGGAGGTTGTCGATGCGGCGCTGCTCCACGGTCTGGGAGACGTCCGTCTTGGAGGGTTCGATGTTCGAGGTCTCGGCCATCACTATGATGGACTGCAGCTGCCCACGGAGCACCAGCTTGATGTCTCTCGTCACGGTATCGCCCACTGTGAGCACAACAGAAGTGTTTTTGTAAACCTCGAAATTCGGTCCGCCGTCGACAGTTATATTGTACTGACCAGGCGGAAGTCCAACGAGGTTGTAGCGGCCGTCATCTTCTGAAACAACAGCCCGCGCGGAACCGGTGGCTAGGTTCGTTACCGTGACTTTTGCTCCCTTTACGCCAGCAGAGGAAGGATCAAGCACTGTTCCCGTTAAGGAGGCGGTATTCACCCCCTGTGCCGAAACGGTTGCGGCGCAGCCGAGCACCAACAAAAACAATAACAGTCCTGCCAAGATCGACTGCCAAGCGGTCGAAGCACACACACCTTGCCTGCGCTGCATGAATCCTCCTGTTGTGGCACCAGAAAATCTTCCGCTACCCCAAGCGGTGGCGGGCATGCCCGCCGCTTCGCACCTGAAACAATTGAATATAGGGCTTTTACTGCAATATAGAGTTGCTTTCAACTGAAAACTTTTCACGCCCTCCTCCGTGGTCATGTCCCCCCCGGCGCGAGGCGCAGAATGACCCGGATTAGGGACTCATGCAAGCGACAAGACGAGTAACGGCAGGCATGGAGGGGAATGTCGCTCCTTGTCGCTATCGACGTTGCGACAAAAAGCTACGTTCTTGAAGGGAAGGTGCGGCTAGAGCTGCAGGTGGCGCTGGACGAGCTTGCGGAGTTTTTCGCGATCTTCGTCGCGCATATGAACAAATTCCACGCCGTTGCCGTCGGCGCCGATATTGCGGACTACCGCCGTGAAATGGATCTTGCGAAGGCCGGCACGAACCTCGAGCTTGATGGAATCGCCAACGCTGAGTTTTCGCGCCGACTCCAGGTACGCGCCGCCCAGGCTGATCGTCTTCACGCGGGCGAGGCCGGCAGGAGCGCCTTCGATCTGCGCGCGAAGCGGTGATTCCAGGGGCACGCGGACATAGCGGCGCGGGACGAGGTAACTCGAACTGGATTGGGTGGGCGCCCCAAATGCCCCAATCGCCTGCTTAAACGAGGGACGATTCTCGATCAAGGCCAGGGCGTCTTCCGCAGCCGCCCTCAAGCCCGCTGGCTCTGCGTAAGCCAGGCCCTCGCGGCTTCCCACCAAGGTGCGCAGCAGCTCAGCGGCTTCCGCCGCGCGCATGCGGCCAAGCGCTTCGATGGCCTTGATGCGCACGAACTGGTCGCGCAAGACCTCATGTTCGCCGGCAGCGATTTCCATGAGCTGGGGCACGGCCGTAGTTTCTTGCGCCAAACCGATCTGGTCGATCATCATCGGCACGACCATAGGGTGCGCATCGGCGAGGATTGCGGAGAATACGAAGGCGGCGCTCTGAGCCGACGCAGAATTGGAAGGCCGGGAAAGCTCGCTCACCGCCAGATCCTGAAGGTTCCATTCCCAACTCGCCATCGCGCGAGCGAGGCCGCGCAGCAGGCGCTCTGGATCAGCAACGGCCAGCAACTTAATGGCTGCGGTCACGCGCTGGCGGCGCGCTTCGTAGAGCCGGGTTTCGAGAAGGTTGAGTACGGGCACACCGATGGTTCGCAAGAGGCGCGCCATAGCTGGCACCATCTCCGCGCCGTGTGGTTCAGTAAGCAGCAGAGTCAGCCGGTCGAGAAGCCGTTCGGGGTCGCGCTGCAACAAACGTGGCAGCACGGGATCCAGAGGCCGGTTGGCCAGCGCGGCATCCACGAGTAAGAACCAGCGATCCTGAGCGACCAGGCGAGTGCCCAGTGCCGTCATGTGGTCGTGCTCTTTATCCCTCGGAACGCGTTCCAGCCCGGTCAGAATGGATTCGAAACCGGCATAATCGCCGCGGCTTACGGCAATGCGCCCCAGGGCTTCCACGAAAGCTGCCAGCAGTGCTGCGGTTTCTGGAGCCGTTTCCGTAAACAGCGCTCTCATCGCCCCCCGGCTGAGGTCCTCCGGCAATTGATTGGGCCAAAGCGATTCGATGATGGCCGCGAGTTCGTTAAGTCCCGCCGCGACGGAACGCCTCGCTGTCACATCGGAAAGCCCGAGTTGCCGTGCGTAATTCAGCACAATATTGCGCGCTTCGCGGCGCGGCGCATCGGCACCGGCCTTGGCGAGTTGCCCGAGGGTCTGGCGTAACGCAGCAATCGGAACGCACCAGACCTCGGGTCCGCGCAAGACTGCCGATTTCTCTCGCGGTGGGAGTTCCAGCCAGAACCGGTCGATCAATTGTTCGCGGTGTGTGTCGGTTGCCCAGGTAACCGCCAGCGAGGAGAGATGCTGCGAAGAATGCGGTCCCGAGTACTCTCCGGCTTCCACGATGACGTCGCCGAAGCGGTCGATGGCCGGCCTTACTGAGGGGGAAGCAACCGAGCCGCCGGAAAACTCCGCACTCAGAAACTCAAGAATGATGTTTTCGGAAAGCCGCAGCAGATAGGGCAGAGGCTGCTCCGCATCACGCGGTGCGTATTGAGAAACGGAACTGAGCAGCATGCGTACGCTATCGCGGCTGGCTTCTTCCATCGCGCCGTGAATCGCGCGCGCCGCTTCCTCCGCAGAAAGGCCGCGCGCGCTTTCGAGCGGGGGCGTAAGCCGCGCCAGCAGGCGCAGCGTCGCTGTCATATCGTCGAGCTCCGGCGCCTTGATTGGTGCGTCGCTGGTCTCGCGCGGGGAGTGTCCGCCGTATGCCACCAGGGCGCCAATTAGGCTCGCCAGAACGGTGTCTACCCTTCGTTCCGTCTGCGTATTAATGGAAATGCCTTCCACCCGGTTCTCCAGCAGCCGCGCCGGCCACCACGCACTGCCGCCATCGTTTGCCGGCTCCTCCGATTTTAACAACGACTCTCTCATGAGTCGCGTGAGCGTGTCGAGTTCGCCCACATGGAATTTCTTGGAGAAGGTTAGGGCGTAAATGCCCGCACGCTGCAGGTCCGCTGCCAGCGTCTGCATTTCTCCACGCGCATCCGGCAGGTGTGCCTCACTGATCCTTGGAGCGACAATTCCGCCGCGCTCGACGCGAATCTCGAGCCCCTCAAGGACTTGCGCGATGTGGTGCAGCGAATCGTAAGCACCGTCCAGGCTGTCAAGCCGGCTTGGGTGATTCTTCTCGTAGAGGCGCTCCGAGCGCAGCAGCAAATGAAAGCTTCGAAGAGCGCGATGGATTTCGGTGGCCTTCTGATTCGAGTTGGCGTCCAGCGATGTGACAACGGCTCTCACGACGCCGCGCGCGAGGGTTCGCGGAGTCGAATCCGCACTCGCCTTGGAACGGATCCCACCCTGATCTCTTCCGAAAGGTAATGTAGCGCGAAAAGCCAAAGGCATCTCCGTGTGACTTCCTGGCTGCTGGGCCATCCCGCTTCCCTCAGCCAACGGCTGCCCCATTGGATAAAGGGGCAAGAAGGTCCTAATGGATAGGCAAGCATTTGACCCTCCCCCTCGAAGCGTAGCTAAGTCGTTTAGATTGAGAAGGATTTCCGTAGAATTCTAGAACTAAAAGCTGGTAGGTGTAACAAATTGTTACGTTTTAGGTAGGCTTCCAAAAGGCTGCCAAATCGTTTTAGAATGTGGCTTTGACGTCGATCAATGCCGAACCAACCGGTCATTTCTGACGGAGAGCTTCATTGACTGTAACAGTGCCGCCTTCACTGGCCTGAACTGGCCGTTTTGCCTGTTGATACCCATCAAGCTTCAGCGTGATCGTGTGCAAGCCCGAGGGCATTTGAACGCGAGAGGGCGTGAATTGCCCCGTGGAGGTCCCGTCCACCAGGATCTCTGCGCCCTTTGGGTTGCTATTCACTTGCGCCCAGGCGACGCGCGTGGCCGACTTTTCTTTAAGTGGCACATCGGTGAGTTGCGTCTGAATATTGTCTTTGACTTGAATATTTCCGGCATAGGCTTCGTAACCCGGCAGCCGCAAGACCAGGTTGTATTGCCCGGGTGCGAGCGGCAGGGTCACGGGAGTCTGGCCGGATTGCTTGGCGCCGTTGATGAAAACATCGGCCCCCGGTGGCTGGCTGCTGATGAAGATGCCCTTGGCGAGGGACTCGAGTTTGATCTTCTGGTCTTGTGCCTCGCCACCTTTAATCTGCAAAGCCGTCTGAACTGACTGATAGCCGTCCTTTTGCACTTCGAGGCTGTAGCGCGCGGGGTTGAGATTGTTGAAGCTGCAGGGTGTCTCGCACTTGTTCAGAACCCGCCCCGCCGGTCCATGAAGAATGGCCGTGGCGCCGATCACGTCAGTGACCACATGAATGGCCCCGCGACCTGCGGACGGAACGGGATGGCTGCTCTCGTCAGGGTTGCCAGCGGTAGTCACCGGCGCGTCGTCATACTCAATATGATCGATCACGTGCACACCCGCCGGCCCGTTTCGTAAGAATCTCAAAAGCTCGCCATGTTCCGAAGGGCGCAGTTTCCCGGCCAGCGTCAGCGTGTTGCCTGTGCCCTGAACCTTGGCGCGGCCGGCCAAGCCTCTCTCGGAGATGGCTTCTTCGATGCGGCCCTTGTATTCCGCCGCTTTGGGGCTGAGCGAGATTTCTGTTTTCTTTACTGCTGATTTTTCAGAAGCGTGCTCTACCGGCGCGGACTCAGCGGATTTTGTTTCCGCCGGCGTTCCTGCGGCTGCCGCCGCAAGCTCTTTCGATGACGGCGAACTCTCGTTTCCACCAGAGCCGGAGCTATCAGGCGCGGTTTCTGAGGCAGACGGCACGGAAGCCGGCAACGCACTGCCACTGGTCTGCGCCTTATGCAGTTCGCGTGCGGCTTCGAAAACCGGCTTGATCTTATTGGCGCCGTACGCGATGACCCCCAGGAGCAGCAACGCCGCGAAAATCGTGCCAACAACGCTCTTTTTCTTGGGCGACTCTACTGGCGGCTGGATTGTCCCGGTTCGACGAACGATGGGAGTTTGTCCCGGGGTTGCTGCTCGTGCGCTCAGGGAACGGGCTGTCGCGAGCACGGATTGGTCGTCACCCGCGAGGCCGCGTCCACCGGCATTTCCGGATACCACCGTCGCCGCGGGTGAACCGCCGCCCATCACCATGGTCGATTGGGGATTTCCGCCGCCCACTCGCAGGGTTCGGTAATTCCGTAGATCTTCGAGCATCTCGCGGCAGCTCTGATATCTCTGTTCCGGCTCTTTCGCCAGTGCCCTCATTGTCACAGCGCTGATTCCGGGGTGGATCGTAGGATCGATTTGGCGCGGCGGGACAGGGTCTTCGTTCACGATTTTATAGATGACCGTGGTGATGTTCTGTCCGGGAAAAGGTTTTTCGCCGGTTACCATTTCATAGAGCATCACACCGAGCGAAAAAATGTCGCTGCGGCCATCCACCGCGCGGCCCTTCACCTGCTCCGGCGACATATAGCTGGGCGTGCCCATTACGTGCGCAGTCTGCTGCACCGTGCCGAACTGGAGGATTTTGGCCGTGCCAAAGTCCGTGATTTTCACGGTGTCATCCGCGGTGAGCATCAGGTTTGCGGGTTTGATGTCGCGGTGAACGACGTTGCGCTCATGGGCGAATTGCAGCGCGCTGCACGTCTGATCCATGATCCGCAGCGTGCGTGGCAGCGGGAAGGCGTGTCCTCCATCAAGCAGCGCCTGCAGGCTCTTCCCCTCGACCAATTCCATGGTGATGTAATACAGGCCGTCTTCTTCCCCGGCGTCAAAAACCACCACGATGTTCGGATGGGTCAGCAAGCCCGCCGCGCGAGCCTCGGTTTGGAACCGCGTCAGGAGTTCAGGCCGTGACAGTCCCGTGCCCTCTTCGCTCAGCCGGATGGTCTTCACGGCGACGGTACGCCCGATGACCGGGTCCGCGGCCTTATACACAATTCCCATGGCGCCGCGGCCCAGTTCGCCGACGATTTCATATCTCCCGGCTTTGGATACAGTTTCCATCATTCTTCTTTCAAGCCCGAGCCGCATGCAAGTGCTGTCGTCGCTGAAAAGTCCCCAATCAGCCGAGCGGGGGCGGGCCTTGCCAGGCAGCGTAACGGCCCGAATTCTTGAACCTTATATCCTCTTGTTCCGAATGCGATTCGGCGGAAATGCCTCCGCCGACACACGGGTGCCCTATCCTGCACAGTACCCACTGGAATTTCTATAGGTCAACGCTACTGGGGTACCAGTGTTCCAGACTCGATACGGGAGAGATGTGGAGCACAGTTCGGTGGTCCGGGCGCCTGCCTAGGCAACTCAGCCCCCCGGCAAGCTCCGTGACCGTTTATGTTAAGGATTGGGCATCGATTCACGCGGAGACATGGTGCGTTCCGGCGTCGGCACATTGGTTTCGCGGATTGGACGATCGACTTCGCCGGGCCGCGCGGGGGCTTCGAGCCCGTCGGTGAGCAAGTAGCCCTGAAGGGCGATGCCGTTCGTCCACACGCCCTCGAGCGCCGAGATGTATTCGATTTGCAGTTCGTAGAGTTTTCTTTGCGTGTCGAGAACGCGGGGATACGAAGCCAGCATCTGCCCATACTTTTCCACCATTAAGCTGTACGCTTTCTTGGCGCGCGGAAGCACTTCGTCGCGGTACTCGACGGCCATCAGGCGCGCGTTGGCGTACTGGTCCACCGCCGACGCGGCGCGTTCGCGCAGCATGAGCGCAATGCGCTTCTTTTCTTCGTCGGCACGTTCGATGTCGGCACGCGCCGCGGTCACGTTTCCTTGGTTGCGGTTGAAGAGCGGGATCTGCAAGCTGACCTCGGCAATTCCCTCCCAACCCTTCGCGAAAGGGACGCTGCCAAGAGTTTCGTGGTTGTATTCCATTCCTCCACGTAACAAAACGTCGGGGATCGCTTCATGTTTTGCCCGAGCAAGCGCAGTCTGAGCGCGCGTTTCCGTCGCGTCCGCGATGCGTACGGCCGGACTTTCCTTTGCGATGGCGCCTACGGCCTGTTCTTCATTCAACTCCGGCCAGCCGTTTTCCAGATCGCCGCCGACCGTGGCCAATGGCATCTCCGGTTGGCCGATCACGGCGGCAAGAGATCGCCATTCCTCCCGGAGCGTGTTTTCCTGCATGCGCGCGATCATGCGCATGCGCTCGGCCTCGACCTCTGCTTCCAGCACTTCGGTCTCGTCAGCCTGACCGGTATTCATCAGACGTCGCTGCGTTCCGGCGTTATCTTGCGCGATAGTAGCAAGGTCACGCCGCGCATCCAGCAGTTCCTGCGCTGCCAGGAAGCGCAGGAAGGCCGTCTTCACCGCGCTTTGCACGCGGATTTTTTGCTCTTCCGCTTCGATTTCTGCCAGTTGAATTTCTTTACCGAAAACCTCGCGGTTCAAGCCGAGTTTTCCGCCGGTGACGATAGCTTGCTGCAGAAAGAAGCCCTCCTTTCCTCCTCCGACCGAGCCACCGCGAATCTCGTCACCGGTGTAGCCCACAGTTGGATTCGGATACAAGCCGGCCTGCTGCTGCCGCGCTTTCGTCGCGCGAATTTCCGCCTCCGCTTGCCGTAATGTGGGATTCGATTCGTTGGCCATCTTCTGGACATGCTCGAGAGTGATGAGCGCTCCTCGTGCGCGCTCTTGCGCTCGTCCCATACGCGGAAATTCCGGCTTGATGGCAGCCATTTCCGCGTGCTCCTTGTGCTGCTGCATGGGCATTTGCATTTCCTGCGCTCGAGCTGCAGCGGCCACTATCAATACGGCGCCCACGACAAGCATTGTTTGAACTCTCGCTTGGATTCGCATCATCGTTTCCTCCTCTCCGTGTCTTCTGTGGTCTCTGTGTCCTCTGTGTTGAATCTTTTCTTCTGCCTCAAAACTCATGTTTGGGTTCGCCGCCGTTGCTCGTGCTCGCACCCTTTTTGCGCGCCAAGATCGCGTCGTATTCTTTTTCCGGCAACACGCGCACCATGGTCATCATGCCCATCATCCCCGCGCTCCAATTCTTGGGCAGCCCGTAGGTCTCCGGCTTTTCGACGACGTCATCCATGCCCATTTCCATGAACGCATCCTGGGGGAACCCCGGCACACTGGCCGCATTCTCGGCAATGGGCGAAGGATGCATGTGCTCGAAGGGCACGTTCATCGCCAGCGTCTGCATTTGGTTGAGGGCCTTCGCCTCGGTCTGATCGGCGGTTTGAATCTGCCGGTCGCGCAATAAATCCATCATGCTGTTCATCATGTGGTGCGGAAGATGGCAGTGGATCATCCACGCGCCCGGGTATTTCGCTTCGAATTCGACGACGCGCGCTTGCGCCACGCCCACGAGCACTGTGTTCATCGGAAACCACGCCGATTCCGGCGCGCGCCCGCCTTCCGTCCCCGTCAATACGAACTGATTTCCGTGTAAATGGATCGGATGGTGATCCACGCCGAGGTTCAGGAAACGCAGCCGCACGCGGCTCCCCAGCCGCGCCAGCAGCGGAGTCGTCATCGGCGCAGCAGCCCCGTTGAACGTCAGCCAGTTGAATTCCATCGAGGCGGTGTTTGGAACGGTATTGCTCGGCAGAACAGCCCATTCCTGCAGGATCAGGCCGTAGTCATGATCCACGCGGGGTTTGTAGCTTTTTTCGGGGTGTGCGATGAAGAAACCCACCAGCCCCATCATTTCCTGCATGGCGCTGTGCGCGTGATAAAAAAACGTGCCCTCCTGATGAACCGTAAATTCGTAAACGTATTTTTCTCCCGGGGCCACCGGCTTTTGACTGATGTATGGGACGCCGTCTTGCTCAATGGGAACCTCGAGGCCGTGCCAGTGCATGGACGTGGACTCCGGCAACCGGTTCTCGAAAATGACGCGCACGCGGTCTCCCTGCTGCACTTGAATCGTCGGCCCTGGGCAGCTTCCGTTGTAGCCCCATGCGTCGATGGTCTTGAACGGCACGATTTTTCGTTTCACTGGCTCGCCAACGAGGTGGAAAACCTTTGTGCCGTCGTCCATTTCGTGAGGCAGGTCCGTCACATCAGGGGTTACCATCGGCAGGTACACCCCTCGCTCCGCTACCGGTCGTTTGCCGGTTTCTCGGCGGCTTTTTTGCGCGGGATGGTCTTCCTCTGCTCGCACTTCCCGGCCCAGTCCCAAGAGGCCCGCACCCAAGATAGCCGCGTCCTGAAAGAACCTTCTTCTTGAACCGCTCATTTTCGCCTCCTTATTTGCATGCAAATCCCGCCCCGTTACCCGACCCTCGCTCGAGGCTGGGCCCGGGACCACGTCAAGGCACCCGGCAAGGTCTGATTTTCAGCTTTGCAGGAGGAGGAATCAGATGCGGAGGACAACTATGGCGGCTGGGGAACTAGAGTGCCCCGGTGGCGGCCTGTGGGCACAACCCGCGCCGCAATGATTTTCCATCCCGGGAAGAAGGTCCGGCAGTAGGAGATCGAACGAGCCAGCGGAAACCATGAAGCGTCGCGCCTGCAAAGAACTGCGCAAGTTGGTTGAAGTTGGATCGGCCGCTTGCAATTCCAGCGCGCTGCAATTCTGCACGGCGCGAGCATGAAGCCCGTTGCCCTTTGCTGCCTCCGCAAAGTGACACGGCCCTTTCGCAGTCGCGCCCGGCGCCTGAGAGCAGGCTTGCGCGGCACACAAGGGCGCGCAAATCGGCGCAACAACAAGAGCCAGCAACGTCACCAGACTGGCGGCCGCTGCTCCCCATCTGCGCATATTCATCGGTGCCGCGATTTTCATCGCCATCTTTGTTACGCTACGCCGTCAGCTCACTCTCGTCAACCTGACTCTGTCTCTGTCTTTCACAAGCAGAACGGCCCGATCGTCGCAGCTGTGAGAGCCCTGGTCAACAGCCGCTTTCCTGCGCAGGACATTCAGCAACATGGAGAGTTTCTATGAGCCTTATCTGGCCGCGCCGCATCCGATGTAAAGTCTTGGGGCGCGCCCCGCTGGAGGAATCCCCTCATGAAATATGACGCCATCATCGTCGGCTCTGGCCAAGCCGGCAATCCTCTCTCGTTTCGCCTCGCGGATTTGGGATGGTCCGTCGCGCTCGTCGAGGGAAAGAACCTGGGCGGAACCTGCATCAACGTCGGCTGCACGCCGACGAAAACCATGGTTCATCGCGCGCAAGTCGCTCACTATACGCGCAATGCCGCGCGCTGGGCCGTCTACACATCCGATGTTCGCGTCGATCTCACAAAAATCGTCGCGCAGAAGAATGAGGTGGTTCTGAGCTTCCGAAGCGGCCAGCAAAGAAGGGTCGATGAGCGCAAGAAGCTTCGTCTCTACCACGGTCACGCGCGCTTTGTCGCCCCGCATCAGCTCAAGGTTGGCGATGAGCTGCTCGAAAGCGAAACGATTTTTGTCGACGTGGGTGGCCGTCCGCGCATTCCTGCGATTCCCGGCTTGCGGGACGTGTCGTTTCTCACCAACGAATCGATCATGCAACTGAGCACCGTTCCCGAGCACCTGCTCGTCCTCGGTGGCGGCTACATTGGCCTGGAGTTTGGGCAGATGTTCCACCGGTACGGCAGCCGCGTCACGGTCCTTCATCAGGGAGCACAAATTGTCCCCCGCGAAGATTCTGAAATCGCGGCTGAATTGCAGAAAGCGCTCGAAGTCGAAGGTCTGCGATTTGTCTTGAACGCCCGTACCGAAGCCGTTCAGCAGAAGAACGGCTCGATCACCCTCGCGTGCGAAAACTCAACAGCGGGTTCTGAAGTCACGGGTTCGCATCTGCTGGTGGCCGCGGGCCGCATTCCCAACACCGATGACTTGGGGCTGGACAAAGCTGGCATCGCCACGAACAAAGACGGCTCCATCAAAGTCAACGCCCGCCTCGAAACCAGCGTCGCGGGAGTCTGGGCGCTCGGAGACTGCAAAGGCGGTCCCGCATTCACACACATCTCCTACAATGATTTTCAAATCGTGTATGCGAACCTTGTCGAAGGGAAGAACCTCACGACCGAAAACCGGCCTGTGCCTTACTGCGTCTTCACCGATCCGCAGCTCGGCGGTGTGGGCATGACCGAGAAAGAAGCTCGCGCGAAAGGTTACAAACTCAAAATCGGAAAATGTCCGATGACCAATGTTGCTCGCGCCATCGAACGCGGCGAAACCGCCGGGCTCATGAAAATTGTCGTCGATGCTTCCAATGACCGCGTTCTAGGTGCTTCCATTTTGGCTTCCGAAGGCGGCGAGCTGGTGCAGATTCTTGGCACGCTCATGCTCGCCAATCAGCCCTACACGCTTTTGAAAGGCGCGGTGTACATCCACCCCACGTTGGCGGAAGGGTTTTTCGCTCTGATGGAAGACGTCAAGCCCGTCACCTGACGGGAAGATTTCCTGGCCGCGATACCTTCTCATTTTGCCGGTGCCTCGCGTTTCAGCGTGGCAAGAGCCTTCTTTGGAATTTTAGCGATGACTCCGACATTTCGGTCCGCCACTTCCGAAACGCTGTAGTGAATCGACGTGCCGAGAATGGCTGCCACATCAGAGCTGGAAAGCTTGTAGTCTTCCTGCAGCCATGTAGCGAGCTCGGAAGTCGCCCGGCTGAACGCGCTGTCCAATGACCCCGCAAGCCCCATGGCCATTAGGAACTCCGCATTTTCAACGCGCGGCATGCCGATGTCCTTCTTTTGCTGAACCTCGACGCTGAACTCGATGTCCATCGACGTTTCGAGAGCATTTCCGTTGAGCTCGCCATCTCCTTGCAACGCGTGTCCGTCGCCGACATACAACAAAGCGCCCGGCTGCTGGACCGAAAGATACAGCGTGGCTCCCTCAGCGATCTCATTGAAATCCATGTTTCCGCCGAAATGACCGGAATCTCCGGATATGACGGGCGCGCCGCCAAATCCCGGCGCCACTCCCACACAGCCCAGCATTGGCCGCACCGGCACGGTAAAATTCTTCATCGCTTCCGACGGCTTCTCGAGCGTCGCGATTCCTTTTTCAACGTCCAGGTGCCAGCGTGTGTTCGACCAGTCCTGTTTGTTTTTCGCTGCGTAATCTGTGGTCATAGCGCGATTGACGAGCCCCTTATCGCTCATCGCCCAATTGCGATTGAGCCTCAGCTTTTTGATGGTAATTGCCAGCACATCGCCCGGCATGGCCGTCTCCACATAAAACGGACCGGTCAACGGATTACCGCCCAGCACGCGCGTGACACCTTTTTCATCCGTGCCGCCGGCATCCACGCTCGTGGTGTGCACCGTGTCTCCCGGCCAGATGTGCAGCACGGGCTCGAACGTGCTCGAAAAGGTGCGGCGAAAAACTTGCGGCACGAATTCCAATTGGCGCGGTCCGCCGGAGGAGCGCGCCGGAATTCGGCGGGCCGACCATGTGCCCGTGGTCCTGTCGCCATCAGTTCCGATAGTCGTGTACTCCCCCACCAGCGTTTCGCCGTTGAATCGTCCCTTATATTCACTCTGGTCTCCGCCGGACTCCTTGAAACTGAACTGCAGCTCTTGCCCCTTGAGGGTTCCTTTTACCGTCGCTCCTTCATCGCGGAAGAGCGTTCCTCTGAGTTGATCCTTTTCCGCTGTGAGCTTCAGCCGCTCACTGAGGTTTTCCCCGTACACGATGGTGGTCAGCACCCACTCGCCACTGGGATCACTCTGAATTCGTTCGCCAGAACTCTGAGCGAAGAGAGATGAACCCAAGAGCAGGCCGAGAACCACAGCAAGAAAACAACGAAAACCCATCATATTGTTCCTCCTCAGTGTAAACTCCGATGGTGCGCATGAATTCGATATGATAGGCCTTCAGTGTGATTTCTCGGGTGAGAATTTCAATCCACAGTGAATGAGCCGGCGGAGGCTGCGACACCAATCATGGAAAGCTTGAAGAACCAGATTGCCGTTGTGACTGGAGCGAGCAGCGGCATCGGCAGGGCCATCGCGCTCTCGTTGGCTTTGCAAGGCGCGGAGCTTTATCTGGCCGCTCGGCGCAAGGAACTCCTCGAGGCCGTCGCAAAAGAGGCGCAGGCGCTCGGCGCGCGTGCCCACGCTTGTCCGGTCGACCTCACCAAAGACGAAGACATTCACGTTCTCGGTGAAAAGCTGCAGCGCGAGTTTGGGCGACTACACATTTTGCTGCTTTGCGGCGGCGCCATCGCTCACGGCACGCACGAGAAGGCTTCCTTGGCCGACCTTGATCTGATGTACCGCTCCAACGTTCGCGGCCACTACGCCTTGGTCCAGACCATGTTGCCGCTCTTGCGCAAGGCCCCGGGCCAGATCGTGTTTATCAATTCTTCCGCTGGCCTTCGTTCCCCCGTCGGCGCCGGACAGTTTTCCGCAACGCAACACGCGTTTCGCTCCATCGCCGACAGTTTGCGCGATGAAATCAACGCCGACGGCATCCGCGTCTTGTGTATCTATCCCGGCCGCACGGCCACGCCGCGCATGGAAAGACTTTTCGATAAGGAAGGCCGCGCCTACAAGCCAGAACTGCTCCTCCAACCGGAAGACATCGCGGAAATGGTAACTCATTCGCTCCGCCTCCCGCGCACGGCCGAAGTCACGGACATCAGCATCCGCCCGATGCAGAAATCGTATTAACGGCAATCATTCCAATTGGAGAATAAGAAGAGAAAGCAGTTCCCCGTCGACCGCACGTCTCGATGCTGGGCGGATTCGAGCCGCCGATACGCCATTCAGGAAACTTCAGTCCTCGTCCGTAGTTCGTTCTTACAAACATTGTCTTTCTTGTTTGAATTCGTGGAGTTCGAGGACTTTATTAAAAGACCAGATGACCCGTCGAAGGGCGCATTGTAGTAAAAATGGTGTAGTCTGTTGATGAGGGGCTGTAGCTCAGATGGATAGAGCAACGGTTTCCTAAACCGTTTGTCGCGAGTTCGAATCTCGCCAGCCCCACGATTACCTCATCCAGCTTCCTCACTTCCGAAATGATGAAACTTAGTTGCACCCCACCTCGACCGTGTGGGGAATGAATGCCCTGCGCCCGGTCATCACCAGACATTGAAAATTCGCATATCCAATTCATGCGTCAATCGTCCAAGTGGATTGTTTGCGAGTACGCCGTTACTCGAGCAGCACCGTGCCAGCCATCGATAGTATTTTCGTGGTAGAAACGGGGCCAGCAGTCGATCCTGCGTCCATTCTGACGGAGGCAAAACGGATGAGATACGCCCAAATTCGGCAGCAAGGACGGAGTTATTTCATCAAGTGCGCGGCTGCTATCGCCGTGATCTTTGTTGTTGCCTCGGCGTGTGGCGCCCAGGCCAAGCCGGAAGGCCAAGCACCCGAAGCGCTATGGACTCAGGAGTTGAACAAGTACCCTGGATTGCTGGCGGAGTTCGGCCGGCTGGCCGAGCGGCTTCAGAACGACCTCAAATTTCCGGAGGCGCGCGGCGATAGCCGTCTTTTGCCGCTGATGCCGGAATCGACGATGTCCTATGCCGCGTTCCCCAACTATGGCGACGCCGCGCATCAGGTACTGAAGGTTTTCCGGCAGGAGCTGCAGGAGAGCTCGGTACTCCGCGATTGGTGGCAGCACGGCGAGCCGGCCACGGCCGGGCCTAAGGTGGAGGATTCTCTGGAGAAGTTCTATCAGGTCAGCCAATACCTGGGAGGGGAAATCGTGGTGTCGGGCGCGATGGAAGGCCGAGAGCCCAGACTTCTGATGGTTGCGGAAGTGCGGAAGCCGGGCCTGAAAAAGTTTCTACAGCAGATGGTCAGTGAACTTGCCGGCAAATCGAAGCCGGGCGTGCGCGTGTTGGATCCGCAGGAACTCGCGACGACAAAGGATAAGGGCCAGGAGCAGGAACTCGTGGTTCTGGTACGCCCTGATTTTGTCGTCGGAGCGCTCGATCTGGCCACACTGCGCAGTTTTAATGCTCGGCTGAGCCGTAGTAGCCGGGAGTTTGTCTCCACTCCCTTTGGGCAGCGTGTGGTACAGGAGTATCAAGGCGGAGTGACCGTTTTAGCAGCCGCTGATTTGCACAAGATCCTGAGCCAAGTCCCACCCGGCACGAATCAGAACCAGTTGGCATTCCAGCACAGCGGATTTGCCGATTTGAAGTACCTAGTTTGGGGGCACAAGAGCGTGGCTGGCCAAGCAATCAGCCAAGTGGAATTGAGCTTCAGCGCTCCGCGGCATGGAGCCGCGTCCTGGCTGGCGAAGCCGGCGCTCCTGAGCAGCCTGGATTTTGCCTCTCCAAAGGCGATGCTGGCGGGCACAGTGTTGCTCAAGGACCCTGCACAGATATTTGAAGATGTTAAGGAGCTCACGAGTGCCTCGAATTCCAGCGCATTCGCTGCGCTTGCTCAATTCGAACAGGCGTTAAAACTCAGTCTAAAGGACGATCTGCTCAGTCAGCTGGGAGGAGAGATTACACTGGAGCTGGACAATGTCACTCCGCCGCAGCCCGAATGGAAGGCAATATTTGGCGTTAAGGATGTCAACCGTTTACAGCAAACGTTGAGCATGTTGCTGGCCGCAGCGCATTTCGATGCGGAGCATGTCGATGACGGAGGCGTCACCTACTATACGGTCAGAATTCCCAACGCGAAGGCCGCCAGCGAAATCGGCTATGCGTTTGTGGATGGGTATCTGGTCATAGGCTCGAGCCGTGATGTGGTTGCCGAGGCAGTTCGGCTGCATAGGACCGGCGAATCATTGGCAAAGTCCGAGAAGCTCCTGGCGTCACTGCCACCAGGGCACTCACTGAGCGCTTCCGCATTGTTATACCAGGATCCCTTAGCCATGACAGCGCTGAGGCTGCGGCAGGTAGCGCCAGGGATGGCGGAATCTCTCGCGCAGTTGGCCACAGAAAGTACCCCGGGGGCAATCTGGGTTTATGGCGAGGAAACCGCAATCCGCGAAGCCAGTACAAGCTCCGCCATGGACGTCGGTGGAGTTTTGATCGTGGCGGCAATCGCGATTCCCAACCTGCTGCGTTCGAGGATTGCTGCCAATGAAGCGAGCGCGGTCGGCAGCGTACGTACGGTGAGCACCGCCCAAGTCGTCTATTCGACGACGTATCCAAAGAGAGGCTATGCGCCCGATCTGGCCACGCTTGGGCCAGATCCGCGTGGACCCAACGTCTATACGGCTGACCACGCAGGTCTTCTTGACGAAACTCTGGCCAATAAGAGCTGTACCGCGGACGCGTGGTGCACGAAGTCTGGATATCGTTTCAGAGTCACAGCTGACTGCAAGCAACACCAGTGCGAGGAATATGTGGTGGTTGCTACGCCCGTCGACAGCAACACCAGAACAAGAAGCTTCTGTTCAACCTCCGACGGGGTGATTCGCTCCAAAATGGACTCTCCTTTAACCTCGCCGGTCACTGCGTCGGAATGTAAGGCGTGGCCGCCGCTGCAGTAGCCCAGTTCGAAATCTTCGACTCATCTGGCGCTGGCGTCTTGTGTCCCGTTTTGTTCAGTTGAGCACATCGGCGGGGTGCCAAATGGGATTCATCAGGTATTTGGAATGGCTGACGCGACGAAGAGGCCGTAGACGAAGTTGCCGGACGCAAAGCCGGCGCGCATGGCCTGAAACGCTTTGAGATAGGAGACGAACTCGGGGCCGTATTTCGCGGCGAGCGCCCAGAAACTCCGATCCTTAATAATGTCGAGGCTCAGGTCCCATGTCTTGGCGCAATTCTTGTTCAGCACTTCGCGGTGTATGATTTGCAGGCTGTTCGAAATGAGGAATTGTTCATAGTCATCCATCACTTGTAGTTCCACAAGCATGCCCTTTTCGATGGGACCGATAAATTTCCGCGTCTCCGCGCGCGTGAGATTCTCTTTCTTGAACCAGTCGGTGATCGCGAAGGAGCCGCCCGGCTTCAGGAGTTTAGCGGCAGAAGCAAAGAACGCCTGGCGGTTCTGATAGTGGGCAATCGATTCCACGGACCAGAGAAGGTCGAATTGCTTCTCGAAGTTCATTACTTCAGCGTCCATCAAGAGGAACTTTGCATCGAGTTGTTTCCCTGCCGCGGCTTGGATTGCCATTTTGATCTGTACGGAGGAAATAGTGATGCCGGTTACTTTGGCGTTATAGTGTTCGGCTAGATAGAGGCTGCTAGCGCCGAAGCCGCAGCCGATGTCAAGAATATCTGCGCGGGGCTTTATGTTTGCGAGCTCAGCGAGATGCTCGACGAGCTGAAGCTGTGCTTTTTCATTTGATTCATCCCCGCGAATCCAATATCCGTGATGTATATGCTCGCCCCAGCGGGAGCGGTAGTAGGGACTAACGAGGTCGTAGTGCTCGATGATTCTCTGCTTGTCGTTTGAGCGAGGCATTGTGGATACCTGCTACCCTGGGACGCTAGGCCGACAAAGCGTGCCTAGATCGACCGCACAGCCGCTACCAGACGCGGCACACCTTGTCCGCCGGCTTCACCATGGGTTGGCCAGCTTTACAGGAAAAGGCTTTTGCAAATTCCGGCATGTTCACTAGTACGCCGTTGATGCGGTACTTCGCGGGTGAATGCGGGTCGGTCTGGGCGCGCACGCGAAGGTCTTCGGGTCGTTCGTTGGCGCAATCCCACTGCGCGAAGCCAATGAAGAAGCGCTGTTCCGGCGTGAGCCCGTCGACGGGCTGGAGATTTTTGTCCTTGGTGGCATCCTTCCAAGCGATGTAAGCAAGAATCTCGCCGCCCAGGTCCGCTACATCCTCTCCCATCGTCAGCTGCCCGTTGATGTGCACGTCATCCACCACGACGTACTGCGAATATTGGTCGCTGACGCATTTGGTGCGCGCGTCAAACTTTTCGCGGTCCTCTTTGGTCCACCAATTTTTCAAATTGCCCTGGGCGTCGAACTGGCTGCCCTCGTCGTCAAAACCGTGCGTCAATTCGTGACCGATGGTGCCACCGGTGTCGCCGTAGTTTGGCGCGTCGTCCAACTTGGCATCGTACAGAGGAGGCTGCAGAACGCCCGCGGGAAAATTGATGTCGTTCATCTGCGGATTGTAGTAGGCGTCTACGGTGGCCGGAGAGATTTCCCATTCGCCGTGGTCTACGGGCTTACCGATCTTGGTGATCTCCCGGCGGTGCTCAAACGCGGTGGCCTGCTGCACGTTTGCAAGAAATTCGTCGCGTACAATTTTCACCGAGCTGTAGTCCCGCCACCGGTCGGGATAGCCGATTTTGTTGCGAATGCCGCGGAGCTTGGTGAGAGCTTGCTGTTTTGTCTCCGGGCTCATCCAGTCCAGAGCCTGAATCCGCTTTGCCATGGCGTCTTCGATGCCGCGCACCATGTCCAGTGTGCTTTGTTTGAGGTGGGGTGCGAACACACTGCGCACGTACGCCTGGCCCAGCGCTTCGCCCAGCATGTAGTCGGTGAACTTGACGCAGCGCTTCCATTGAGGCTCCCGCTCCTTGGCACCGCGCAAATATTTGCGGTAGAACTCGAAATTCTCCTGAATAAACTTCTCCGAGAGAAACTGTGCCGAGCTGTCCGCCACATGAAACCGCAGATATATCTTCCAGTCGGTCAGCGACTCTCTCGCGAGCGCCGCGTTCACTTCTTTGAAGAACCCCGGGTCTCCGATGTTCAGGATCTCGATCGTGGGGTATTGCAAAACACTGTAGTAGGTCTTCCAGCTGAAATTAGGAACGAGCTCTTCGAGCCTTGGAACTTTCATCTTGTTCTTCAGCTTGTAGGGATCGCGCCGCTCCACGCGCGTCATGGAGGCCTTGGCGAGCGCCGTTTCCATGCGCATCAGGGTGTCGGCATTTTTCTTTGCGGCTTCGGGATAGTCGCCAAGCAGCTCGAAAACTTTCTGCACGTGCTGGAGATAGCGTTCGCGAGTTTCCTTCGATTTTGCGTCGTCTTTGGTGTAGTAGTCCCGGTCCGGAAGCCCCAGGCCGCCCTGATCCAGCGACGCAATCACTTGTTCTGAATTGTCCGGGTCCTGATCGGAACCGCTCCGGAAGAGAATCGTCCTGTACCCGCCTGTGGTTATTTGCAGCCTGGCCACCAGCGGAGCCAGTTCACGCACGGATTTCAGCTGCGCAATCGCATCCAGTTCCGCTTGAAGGGGCCCCAGCCCGTTCCTTTCGAGCGCCGCCTCGTCGATACAGGACGCATAGAAGTCCCCAATCTTTTGTGACACGGCGTCGCGCGGACTCGAGCTGTGGGCCGCCTGCTCCAGAATGCTGCGCAGAAAGTTGAGATTGTCCTGATAGAGCTTGCCGTAAACGCTCCACGAAGTCTGATCCGCCGGGATGGGATTGTCCTTCTGCCAGCGGCCACAAGCATATTTGTAGAAGTTCTGGCAGGGATCGATGGACTTGTCCATCGAATTGAGGTTCAAACTGGGTGAGTAGGGTAAGGCTGGTTCCTCCCGAGTCTGCGCACCGGCGGTCGCGGTCAAACCGAGGGAAAGCACGAACAAATGCAAGGCGGATGCTATTCTCATACTCACCTTCGACGCGAGATTTCGCAGACCCGTCTGCGGCACGTGAACCAGTCTTCCGGCGGCTTCTCATTTTACTCCCCGCAGCTAACATTGCCAGTGCGGGATCCGCTGCGTGAGAACCTGATTTGTGTTCCTACCCTTTTTCAAGATTTGCACGGATGGAATTGAACTGGGGGATGATTGCTAAGCTATTTTCCTGAAGGGACGCGGAGCGTGTGAGGCGAGGACTTGTCGTTACCAATCCGCGTATCGTGTTCCGTCGAGAGCCGCGGCCTGAGATTTGGAATGGACGTCGAACACGTTCTTGCCTGCCCACGATGTTGAATCCGGGTCATCCTGAACGGCTTGCAGATTCCATTCAGCTCGGCCTGTCATAGGGTCCACGGGAATGCGACGCAAGAAACGCACCTTTCGATCGGAACTCGCGCCAATCTGCACTCCTTTGACCAGCGTTTCCAGGTCTGGCGGATATCCCTCGCTGCCGACTTCGACGCGAATGAGGTTGCGGTCCGCATAATCCTTGTAGCGGTCGATGGCATCGCGTATTTCCCGGAGGTCCCGATGGAGTTCGACCTCCTTGGACCTCACAATCGTGAAGCGCACCACGGGCAACGCAGCAGTTGCCAGTATGGCAAGAACGAATGCGGCCAGGATCAGTTCCAGAAGCGTGAGCCCACTCTGCAAACACTTGCGTCTCTTGCTCATAAGGATCCGTGGAACAGCTCCCCTACCATGGCGAAGGATCTCCAAACTCGGCCGCGTGTGGGGCCCACAAAAACTCCCGTCTTTCAGGATAACTCAATTTTGATGAGAGATGTATGAGGGGTGCAGTTATTCGTATTGCTGCTGTGCTATCATGCGTTTTCCGCGTCCTGGCCATTGGCTATTCCTTCCATTCTGGAGGTCGTCATGAAGGGCAAGCTCCGCATCGTGCTTATCGTCGTTGGTATCTTGATTGTTTTGATTCTTATTGTTCCGTTCCTGATCCCCGTCAATCAGTTCCGCCCCACCATCGAAGAGAAAGCTTCCGCGGCGCTGGGACGCAAGGTGCAGCTTGGGAATCTCAGTCTCTCTCTCATCACTGGTTCGCTCTCCGCCGATAACCTCTCCATCGGCGACGATCCCAAATTCAGCTCCTCACCTTTTCTCACCGCTAAATCCTTCAACGTCGGCGTGGAAATCCTGCCGCTGATTTTCTCAAAAAGCCTGAACATCACGGGCGTGACCATCGACACTCCGCAGGTCACGCTGCTGCACAATCCCGCCGGCGTATGGAACTTTTCCTCGCTCGGCGGCGCTTCGACGAAATCCGAAGCCAAGAAATCTTCCTCCGGCCCGAGTGCTGCCGCGGATCTCTCCATTGCGAAATTCGTGCTAAAAAACGGCAAGATCATCGTGGGCGCGACGAATTCCCAGAAGCGCAGCGCCTACGACAACCTCAACATCACGGCCTCCGATTTTTCCATGACTTCGAAGTTTCCTGTGACCGTCACCGCGGACCTTCCTTCCGGTGGGAAGTTCAAACTCGAAGGCAACGCGGGTCCCATCGATCAGGCGGACACTTCGCTGACTCCCCTTAACGCTAAACTCACCATCAGTTCTTTGAATCTTGCCTCCACGGGCTTCCTGGATTCCTCGGCAGGTCTGGGAGGCATTCTCGATCTTGACGGCACGCTTGCTTCTCGCGGTGGAGCAGCGGAAACCAGGGGCAACGCGAAACTTTCCAAAGCCCTTCTCGTTGCGGGTGGCTCGCCAGCCAGCGTCCCCGTTACTGTCGACTTCAATACCAAATACGATCTTCGAAAAAATACCGGGATTCTGAACCAGTCGGTCTTGAAAATCGGAGCTGCGGCCGCGCATCTCGGCGGCACTTATAAGACCGAGGGTGAGGCTACCGTCGTCAAAATCAAGCTGGATGCCAAGGACATGCCTGCGAGAGATTTGCAGGCGTTTCTCCCGGCGCTTGGTATCAATGTTCCCAAAGGCGCATCGTTGCAAGCCGGCGCGCTCAACGCGGACCTCAATATCAGTGGTCCCACGAATAGGCTCGTCACCACGGGCAACGTCGGGCTCTTTAACGGAAAGCTCGCGGGCTTCGATCTCGGTTCAAAAATGTCTGCGATTTCCGCGCTCACCGGCCTCAAGACCGGCAGTGATCTCAACATCGAAAAACTCACCAGCGATCTCCGGATGGCGCCAGATGGGATCAAGGCCGACAATTTCCTGGCCATCGTGCCGTCGTTGGGAAATCTCACCGGCACCGGCACCGTGGATTCCAGGAACGATCTCGATTTCAAAATGGTCGCGACTCTCTCGAGTTCTCAATCTGCGGCCGCCAGCTCCACTGGAGGTGCTGCCGGGGGCCTAGGCGACCTCCTCGGCAAAGTTACTGGAGGCGGATGCAAGAGCGGTTTGACCGTGCCTTTCCAAATCAAGGGGACGACCTCCGATCCCAAATTCGTTCCGGACGTGGGCGGCCTCGCGGCCGATATGTTCAAATCAAAATTGGGATGCTTGGGTGGCAGCAGCACGGCGGCTGACAAATCGCAACCGAACCCGAGCAATGCGGTTGACGCCCTCACTGGCCTTTTCAAAAAGAAGAAGCCGTAGCGACGTCCTCGGGGGTTCACTCGGCAAAGTGGACGCTTGACCGCGGCATGCGAGAAGGGTAGCCTCGCGGGGGAAATCGGGGCAAACAGCCCCCTCATTCATTGCGGGCACCCAGCCCCAAATGCCAAGGAGGCAGCCATGGTTCCTCTCACCGCTCTTTGGATCCCGATCCTGCTTTCGGCCGTGATCGTGTTCGTGGCCAGCTCCATCATGCACATGGTGCTGCCGTATCACCGTAGCGACTACAAGCAATTGCCTGATGAAGACAATGTTCTGGCGGTCCTGCGCAAGGCAGGGGTGAAACGGGGAGTGTATATGTTCCCGTTTTGCACGCACAAGGACATGAAGTCGCCCGCCATTGCGGAGAAGCAGAAGCAAGGACCGGTCGGGACGATGACCGTGTTTCCGACGGGCCCGGTGAACATGCCGAAGTTTCTTGGGATGTGGTTTGTGTACTGCGTGATTGTCGGCATCTTTACCGCCTATCTGGCGGGACGCACCCTTCCGTCAGGGACAGTGTATCTGGCGGTGTTTCGCGTGGCGGGCACGGCGGCGTTCATGGCCTACGGCGTGGGGCAACTGGTGAATGGCATCTGGGCGGGACAGCCGTGGGGCGTGGTTATCAAACATTTTTTTGATGGCCTGGTTTATGGCTTGCTGACCGCGGGGACGTTTGGGTGGCTTTGGCCGCGGTAGCAATCTTAACAGCGCGCTAAGAATCACACCGTTTGAAGGAATCCTAATGCCTCCCACGCTTGCGAACGGCAAGATCTGTTACATCGAGATGCCCGCCACCGATATTGCACGCTCGGCGGAGTTTTACAGACGGGTCTTCGGCTGGCACATCCGGCGGCGTGGTGACGGCAGCACCGCCTTTGACGACACAACCGGCGAAGTGAGCAGCACCTGGCTGGTCGGTCGCGCGTCCGCTTCCGCACCCGGATTTCTCATATACGTGATGGTCGATAGCGTAGCAGCCACCGTGAAAACCATCGTCGCCAACGGAGGCGAAATCGTGCAGCCGATTGGTATGGACGCACCGGAGATCGCCGCGAGGTTCCGCGACCCGGGTGGGAACGTGATCGGCCTCCACCGAGAGCCTGCCAAACCGGGTCGGACTTAGGATTTCATTTTTGCCCACGCAAACGAAAAGCAGATTCCTCGCTTCGCTCGGAATGACAATTAACAGTACATTTTCAGCAGATCATCAGGGCTGTTTGTTGCCGCTGGGATTGGTCTGGCCGGAGGGTTGGGAGAACGAGCGCACGAGCAGAACGAGCTGCCAGCGCTGATCCTGCGTCAGGCGACGTTTGAACGAGGGCATGGGCCTTCGGCCCTCGGTGATCTGGTAGAAGATTTCGCCATCGGTGACGGTGGCCATGCGCTTCGCGTCGGTGAGATCCGCGGGAAGTGGAGTATGCGTCCTCGCCTCAGGGCCGTCCCCTTGGCCGCGTTCCCCATGACATTGGGCACATTCATCCGCATAGATTTGCCGGGCGGAGCTCAAGATGGACTCTGAGGGAAGCAGGGGATTCTTGAGACTTTTGAATTCCTGGGGAACGATCCAGGGTTTGTTTTGCTCGTTGAGCCAGTGGACGATTAAGACGCAAATGAGAATCAGAAGAGCGGCGAAAAGGAATTTGCGAAGCTTGAGGGTGGGCGGACGGTTCGTCGACATGGGAACAGGGAAAATTTTCGCACATCGAAGTGAATGGTGAAAGGTGCAGACAATCCCGGTAGCGGGTCGAGCGTGGTCCGATGCACCAGCAGTTGAGATCCTTTGGCCCGGACGGGAGTCGGGCCTCGGGATGAAGCCCTACTGTTCGTGTGCTACGACTAAGCAGAGCGGAAGATGAGCCAGACGAGTTCGGCGTTGAAGAAAAGGATGGCGGCAGCGACAATCCAGGCAACGACGGAGACCAGGCGCGAGTTGGCGAACTCGCCCATTTTGGCGCGGTCGCCTGTGAATTGGATGAGAGGGATGACCGCAAAGGGCAATTGAAAACTCAAGATAACCTGGCTGAGGATCAGCAGCGACGTGACTTTGTTCTCGCCGGCGAAGCCGATGACCAGGGCCGCAGGAATAATGGCCATGGCGCGAGTGATGAGGCGGCGGAGCCAGGGTTTCAGGCGAATGTGCAGGAAACCTTCCATGACAATCTGGCCCGCGAGAGTGCCCGTAAGCGTGGAGTTCTGGCCGGAGGCGAGCAGGGCACAAGCAAAAAGGGTGCTGGCGAGGCTGACTCCCAGAACGGGGCTGAGGAGCTTGTAGGCATCGGCGATTTCGGCGACGTTGTTCAGACCGCGGGTGTGGAAAGCGGCGGCACCAAGGACGAGGATGGCGGCGTTGATGAAAAGCGCGAAGCCGAGAGCGAGCGTGGAATCGAAGACGGCGTAACGCACGGCCTCGCGCCGGTCGCGCGTCGAGGCGCCGAAATCGCGTGTCTGAACGATGCTGGAATGCAGGTAGAGATTGTGCGGCATGACGGTGGCGCCAAGGATGCCGATGGCGATATAGAGCATCTCGCGATTGCGAAGAATCTCGATTCGGGGAAGGAGACCGATGGCGGCTTCACGCCAAAGCGGGTGAGCGAAAAAGATTTCGTAGGCGAAGCAAGCGGCGATGGAGCCGATGAGCGTAACGACAAAGGCTTCCACCAGGCGGAAGCCGCGGCCCTGCAAGAGGAGGACGATGAGCACATCGAGCGCCGTGATGAGAACGCCGGCGAGGAGCGGCAGGCCGAAGAGGAGCTTCAACGCGACTGCGGAGCCCAATACTTCGGCGAGATCACAGGCGGCGATGGCGATTTCGCAGATCACCCAGAGGAACACGGAGGTGCGGCGGGAGTAGTGCTCGCGACAGGCTTGGGCAAGGTCGCGTCCTGTGGCGATGCCGAGTTTCGCGGAGAGAGCTTGCAGGAACATCGCCATCAGATTGCTTATGAGGATGACGCTGAGAAGCGTGTAGCCAAATTTTGAGCCGCCCCCCAGGTCAGTGGCCCAGTTGCCCGGATCCATGTAGCCCACGGCGACGAGATAACCCGGGCCGGCAAAAGCTAGAATCTTGCGGAACCAGGAAGCTCCGGAAGAAAAAGGAATGGTGCGATGGGATTCGGGCAAGGACGGCAGAAGGACCCGAGCAGGCGTTTCCGCCAAGGAGAAACCAGCGGAAGATTCAGCGGCGATGGGCGGGTCCATCTCGAGTTGTGGGCGAATCGTGGGTGCCATGACCGAAGTTAACTACGCTAAATAACAATACTAAACTACATTTAATGTGGATGCGTGTCAATGGGACTTTCATTGTTTTTTTGATCATTGAGGCCGAGAAGGGCCGGAGGTAAAGGAACTGAGCGGGCCCAAAGGGCTTGTGGTAAGTTCGAAGGAGCAATCCGGGAGCGAACTGAGATGGACCAACAGCAGCCAGTGCCAGGGCAGGTGCAAATCAAGGCGGATGAGAAGGAATTGCAAGGGCAGTACAGCAACCTGGTGATGATTCACCACAACCTGGAAGAGTTCACGCTGAATTTTATTTACATTTTTCCCAATGGCGCACAGGGGAAGCTGTTGAACAGCGCGATCGTCAGCCCGGGGCACGCCAAACGGATCTGGCGGGCACTGGGGGAAAATCTCGGCCGGTATGAGGCGCAGTTCGGTCCGATTAAAGAATCGCCCGAAGGAAGCGGGCCAACGCCGAATGTGGGTTTCGTGCAGTAAGAGGGAGAGTTTTCGCTCGAGGCATGGTTCGCAGGTTGCGGTTGTGCGGCGCAAGTTGGCCTGCTAGAATTTTTGAGTTGCCGCCAGTTCGGGCCTGTAGCTCAGGTGGCTAGAGCGCGCCCCTGATAAGGGCGAGGTCGGTGGTTCAAGTCCACCCAGGCCCACCATTCCCCTGTTTTGACCCGTTCGAAGATCATGTCGAAGGGCTTTCTGTATGTGGGATAAACACTTACCGCGTCCACGGCGCAGTTCGATAGCACCATTCTCAACAATTTAGCCTTTTCTTGTGGAGTCTGCGTAACGTACAGAGAATGCGCCTTATTCGCGAGTTCTAAAATGCAAACGCGGTCGAGCGCACGCTCGGGATTTTCTGCGCGTTCAAGTTCCCGCAAGGATGCGAGAAGCGATTGCTCCTCCTCTTGCCATTCGGCGGCCTTCGCCTCCCAAAATTCCTCGGTGATTTTTCCGTCCAGGCGATCAACGTAAGCCTGCTCCAACCGCCTGCGCAGTTGGGTCAGCCGCTGCTCCATCCGTTCGGCTTGGCGCTTCTTGAGCGTTTCCTCATGGGTTTTATCGGAGAGCAAGGACTCTTCGAGCTGCACCAGAACGTCATCCGGGATTCGGATCGCCTGCAAGACCTGGCCGAGACGTTCAGCGATCACTTCCTCGCGAAAATAGGGCAAGTCACACTTGCCCCGGTAACCGGTGCAACGGTAATACGTGTACTTTTGCTTTTTGAACTCAGCGGTGACCGCACATTTGTCGTAGGCACAACGGAGCAAGCCTGAAAATGCAAACTCGTGTTTTTGCTTGCGGGGCCGTGCTTTGCCGCTCAACACATCGCGCACGCGGGAGAATATTTCAGGGCTCACAAGGGGAGGATGCGTGCCCGCGTAGCTCTTGCATTCCCATTCGTAGGTGCCGATATAGAACGGATTCCTTAGAAGTTTTTCGATGTGCCATTTCGAGAGGACCTTGCCGTACTCGGCTTTGAGAAACAAACGCAAGGTGGCGAGCGAGTACGAACCTGTCGCGTACAGCTCAAACATTCGTTGCGCGATCGGCGCGTTGTCAGGGTCAACCTCAATCGTGCGCAGCAATTTGTTGTTTCGGTAGCCCAACGGTGGCCGGCTCGGGTAGATCCCTTGCGCGGCCTTTTCACGCATGCCCTTGCGCACCTCATCCCGCAGATTCTCGATGTAGTTCCGTGCGATCACAAGCTGAATGCCGTGCACTAGTTTGGCTTGTGATTTCGAGTCCTTGCTGATGACCTGGCCCTCTTTGGGAAGATGGATTTCAACGTCGAGATCTTCCAGCGTTACGCAATCGCGGAAGTTCCGATACAGCCGGTCGGTTTTCTCCACCAAAACGACGCGGCACGTCTTGTGATCGCGCAGAAAGCGCACCATTTCGCCGAATTGTTTTCGGCCAGTCGTCTTGGCCGTCTCTACATCCACAAATTCATGCAGGACATTGAGCTCGTGCGTTTGCGCGTATTCTCGGAGAAATTTCAGTTGCGCGGGGATTGAGAAGCCCTCTCGCTCTTGGTCTTTGCTTGATACCCTCGCGTATAGGACGGCTTGTCTCATCTGGCCCTCCGTTGGCGTGCGCTGACCGACTGCGCGTGTGGCTCACCTTGCGCCGATTTTAACTGCATGTCAACGAGCGTCGCGGGCTTGCTGTTCCGATCCCATGCGTCGAGCAAGAGAAACATCGCCCGCAATGCGAGTAAATCATCGGGAGCGAGCTGCTTCCCCACTGTGGTCCCCTGGGTTGGAGACACCTCGAGCGTGTCAAGTGGTGACGGCATGTTGTACGTTGGGAGGTGGGCTTCCTACGAGGCGAGGAAGGCCGAAGCGGTGGCCTGGAGGAGTACCCCTCTACTTATACTAATGGGCAAGAAGTCCGAAAAACATTTCAGGGAAACTGAACTTTTTTTGCTTTTGGGGTTCCGAAGGGGCCCTGCCGATTTCCGATAGGCGATTTGGGCGGGAGCGACCCGGTGAGCATTTTTGGGCGGCAAAACCGCACAAACACCCGGGTCGCTCCCGCCCAAATCGAGGTTTTCGCCTGCGGTCTTTTTGCAGCCCCGTTCTGGCCTACTCGGTTGCTCGGAGGGCCTTTATCTCGAAGAGCGGCAGAACGCGAAGGGTATGTTTCGACCAGAACACTGCGTGTGGTTCAGTGTTCTGCCGCGCTGAACCACATGGGAGAGGAGAGGGTAGCTCCTTATAGCTCACTCTCCCAAGCGCAGATAGACGAGTCCTTGCAACTCGACTAACCGGACAAATGGCGTACCGGAACACACCTGTCCGTAACCGCGTTTACCTACGGGCGGAGCTGTGCTAACTCTTCGTAATCGCGACGTTTTGTGCTTCAATTGGTTCGCGGAAATCTCTTGCCGGGGGTGCTTCTCTTGCGCATGTTCGTGATTCTACTTTCCTTTTTCTTGGCAAGCGAGGGCAGCGCGATGACGCTCCAACAACAGCACGGTGTACCGACAAACCGAAGCACTCTCAAGGGTGGTGCGTGGTTCCCGTATGTCATCGGCAAGCTTGCTCCGTTGGAATGGTGGAGCTATCAAGAATCAATATCTGACGTTAAGCAGGAAGAATATCAGAGCGATTCGAGCTATCAATTGGCGCGACAGAACACTTGGGAATTCCCGCGGTTCTGTTTCGCGATGTTCCGTCCTTCCTTAGAGTCAATTCATGCGTTGCTGAATGCTGTGAACGATTACGAAGGCGGAGTTGCTTGGGTAATGCACGATGATTGCATTGGCGCCTGGAAGGCTAAGCCTACGGGGCAGGGAATGGTCCGTCTCCCGTACACGATGTCTAAGGAGGAGATCGAAAAACACAATGAATCCCTCCGACAGCCACCCGATGCAACGTTTATCGAAAAAGCAGTAGCAGATATTTCGGTATTCTGCTCGTATCTTGAGAATCGACTAGGATTAACGGAACGTGACCCCCAACAGTTCGACCCGCGCTGGCTGACAGCCGAAGGATTAGCACAGTCAAAAGGTGAATTTGAGGATTTCGTTGAACCTGGAACGTGGTCTGTGTTTTTGGCCCGGGACCCGGATACCTATGCAAAGACCTTTAAACCGACCTCGCCGGTAGACCGCAGCGTCGGCATGAGCTTTGGCATGTTTTCGGGCGAGGAATTGTTTAAGGAGTTGGGAGTCGAGTGGAAGAGCAGTAATGGCGAAGAAGCGGGTGCAGCTCTTGTCGTTCCCGGCTTCCCACTGCTATCGCGTTTAAGCGACATCACATCAGACGCGACCTACCAGCCAGATGAGGTCGCCCAATTGCTTTCGGAAATCCTTCGTGCTCAGCAAATCGCTAAAGGACGCCGCTCAATTCGCGCATTAGACAACCTCATTCGCGTTGCGCGGTGGGCAGCCAAATTGAACGTTGGCATCTATTTCGGCGGAGTATGACTTGCGAACTGATTCGTGACTCCTGGCAAGTCGCCTAACGGGACAAGACAGCACTGGGACACGCTTTCCGGCAGCGGCGTTTCCGAACGGCACTTGGGTGCAGTCGACAACCGGCGCTCGGTGCTCTTCGTTAGAATCAGAGCAGCGAGAGCCCTCCAATGTGCGGGATCCCTGCGACGATCTGACCCAGCGGAAGAGTTCTAAAATCGTCAACTAGGGCCCACCAATGCAAAAGTTTTCAGTCTTAAGTTCTAAGTTTTTAGCTCAAAAGACAAAAGCATCTTCTTGATCGTACCTCCAACGGAGGGCTTCCGGATGGTGGATCGGTTCTAGCGCACTCCCCACTGCATGGGGATAAAGCGGAGCAAGCGGGTTCAGAAAGCGCGAACGCTCTTAGGCGCTGATTTCGCCGCGCTTCGCGAGCGCGGTGATGCGGTCGGCAGCGCGGAAAGCGAGTGCCATGATGGTCATGGTGGGCTGGCCTCGCCCGGAGGTCACCAGGCTGCTGCCGTCGCATAGGAAAAGATTTTTCACATCGTGCGTGCGATGGTCCGGATTGATCACCGAAGTTTTCGGGTCGTTGCCCATACGGCAGGTGCCGAGAAGATGCACCCCAAACTGCTGCTCCTGGGCCGGGAAGCTCCACTTCTTGACGGCGCCTGCGGCCTCGTGGACTTCGTGCGCGCGCTCAAGGAGCCAGTTGGTGAGCTTCAGATCGTCGGGATGATCCTTGTAGGTCAGGCACAGGGCGGGCAAGCCCCAGGCGTCTTTCATGTCGGGGTCGAGAGAAAAGCTGTTGTTTTCCGCGGGCAGGGAAGTGCCATGGGTGGAAACCTCCATGGTCCGGGAAAAGTTGTGAGCGAGGGTGGCCTTGAAATCCTTGCCCCAGCGCGGCGTTTCCGGAGGCATAGCGCCGAACGCAAACGAGACGGGCGTCCATTCGTAGCGAGCGTCGAGACCGCCGCCACCGCAAAAGCCGAGCTTGTGATGATCGAGTTCGTAGAAATCATGAAGGACGCGGCTGACGCAATAACCTTTGTAGTCGTTAAGCGGGTGTTCGTACACGCCGGTGACCGAGCTGTAAGTGTTGAACATCAGGTTCTTGCCGACTACGCCGCTAGAATTTGCGAGACCGTTGGGGAATTGCTTGTTCGCAGAAAGCAGGAGCAGCCTCGGAGTCTCGGCGCCGTTCGCGCAAACAACGACCGCCTTGGCCCGTTGGAGATGCGCGTTCTTCTTTTCGTCAAAATAGACCGCGCCGATTGCGCGCCCATTGGCGTTGATTTCGATTCGATGCACGTAGGAGTTGGGGCGAATCTCGCAGCGGCCGGTGCGTTCCGCGACGCGAATGGCGGCAACGAGCGAACTCGATTTCGCGCCGACTTCGCAGCCGAAGCCGAGACAATAGCCACACTGCACGCAGGCGCTGCGCCCAGGACGGGCCTGCGAGAGAATGGCCATGGGCGCCGGAAAGGGATGCCAGCCGAGCTTGCGAGCCGCGCGTTC
>QHYN01000007.1 GCA_003224145.1 Acidobacteriota bacterium | reverse complement strand
CCAACACGTGCTCAGTGCCGCCTACCAACTTCATCCGGAGCGCTTCGTGCGAAGCGCCCCAAGACCGCCGGCCGTCCCCACGGAGGCCTGGATCAACAAACCAGTCCAACTCACATGAAAAAACTCACTAAATTCCGTGAGAATGTGTCTCAAGGTCGTTGACACGCCCCGAGGTTGCGTGCAGAGGGCGATTACAAGATCTGAGGTCACAACCCTCTCTCTGTCTGTCAGGTATACGTCACGAGGTGCTACTTGTGAATGTTCGACGGGGTCGGTCTGCAATCTAGGCTGATACAGTGCCACGCCTGACCGTTCGCAAACGCTCCCAATGCAACCCGAGGCTTCGAAGACTTCCGCGCGCTCCTGACCTTGAAGTCCGGTCAAAGCAGTTGCCAGGTAAGCTCTGAGATTTTCCTCATTCATTGAGCACCTCATTCATGCGGATGACCCGACTAGATCCGTCACTCCTCTCGTTTACTAAAGTAAAAGCCAAGAACGAACGCCAGCAGGGGACTGAGAAGCGTTGCAGATGTCTTCAAGAATTCCAATGCCTGACCGATCGTCTTGTCATCGACACTTCCACTTTTGCGGATGACGTACAAGCCGAGAAGGAAGCTAGCCGTCAGGGACCCTACAAATGTCCAAACGAGGGTCAAGGCGATCGTTCGAGCTGTCGCTGCTTTACTCGGCTCGACCGCCTTGATGCCGAGCCTCTTGAACTGCTCGGACTCGTCGATGTTCTCCGTCTTGACTATTGTTTCTGGGTCTACCACTTCGATGGACCTCTTCCTAAGTGACGATTAGTTGCTTAAGTTGTGTACCTTTTTCATCGACAATGGCAAGTTTGTGGTTGTACTTTTTTTCTTCTTCTTGGGCAACTGCGTAGAGCGCCAAAGCCGTCCTCAACAGTCCTGCCTTGGTTTTGCCGCTTTGAAGCGCCAACTGCTCCAGTAGCTCGTAGGCAGATGGGTCAAAATCTAGAGTCAGTCGCTTTTTGTCACGGTCTTCCATTTGGTTTCCTCCGAAATTGAAGTTTGGGTGGTGAGAGCCTCCACTGCATTTATACGTCAATATGTAGGCTTTGTCAAGCATAAATTACGTCTTATTTATGCATAAAATGTGTCCATTGTTGCGTAATAATGGGTTGCACTCAAGACCAGATGGCTGACGGCGCTTTTTCGCATATCAACACCGAGCCTACTGTGATTCCATCCCGTGTTCATCGACACTTTGCTTGCTGCCTTACCCGCCGCGAGAGCCCAGTCCTTCCTAGGGTCATCCATTTCTAGTCGGACAACTCCGCAGCCGAACTCTTCCATGAGACGCTTGTATTGGCGTTCCTGCTCGGGAGTTCTCGGTGAAGTCCACGGATGGATGTAGTGAACCTGCCTTATTTTGGCTTGAAGCATCTCTTTGAGACAACCAAAGCAGGGTTGCGTAGTACTGTACACTCTCGCGCCTTGCACGCTGATACCAAAGCGTGCGGCTGAAATAATCGCATTCTGTTCGGCATGGACGCAGATACACAAATCATATGCAGTGCCTGACTCGTACACCTTTCCGCGGTTCTCACAACGGACACATCCACCATCAGAGCAGTTCACCATCTTTTCGGGTGTTCCGTTGTAACCAGTAGAAATGATTCGGTCTTCCACGACAATTACTGCTCCAACTTTCTGCCCCTTGCAATCCGCGCGTTCTCGTACTGCAATAGCGATACCCATGAAGTAATGATCGCGATTCGGGCGTTCTACATTTTGGCTCATAGTCCTCCTTACAGCCCAGCGCCACCGAGATGAGTTCGAGAGGTTGAGACGAAATCGATCTTCGGGAGCATCCGGATCACAAGTGATGCGAGTCGAAATGCCCTGAAACCGACGGGAGAATCTATTGGCTCCGAGTTTTTGCTGACGACGAAACACAACCCGAAGTATACCACCCGTATAATTCATTGTGCGGTGAAGAAACGAAATGGCACCACCCTCTCGGCTCTCCCCAACGTCTTTGCTCAAGATTTTCGGGCCACCCGTCCGCAGTCTCGATGGGGACGGCTCCAGTCACAAATTGATTGCGTCGAGGGTAGAAGGCACATTAGGATGCGCGAGCTAGGAGTCCGAACCGGAAATCCCGGTAAATTGGCGGAGCTTCCATGGCACTCCCATCCCACGCGGCGCTGGCCGAAGTCAAATCAACTCTTCGTAACTTTTATGATCGCCGATCCAGAACCACAAGAACCCGTCGGCGCGTTTCAATGCGAGAAGCGAACATCGAAGAGAGAAGCAGATCCCTCGCTACGCTCGGGATGACAGGCGGAGGAGGGCGGAAGAGCCCGCGGTCTAAAGACCGCGGCTACAAGCGAAATACACCGGACTGAAGTCCGGCCACTAGGAGGGGAATGACGGCGGGGTGGGAGACGAGTCAAGCGGCTTTTTGGAATTTGATTTTGGCGGTGTAGCCGAGGGAGTAAAGGACGCGGAGAAGGAGATCGGTGGAGATGTCTTTGGTGTTGCGATTCATGATGGCGGTGACACGGGTGCGCGAGGCACGAGCGAGGCGCGCGACTTGAGCGTGCGTCAAGCCCTTGCGGTGAACGACTTCGACGATTTTTGAGTTGAGATCGCTGCGCAGGGCAATTTCGGCTCCGCCGGCGGGAGTGAGGCCCAGCGCCTTGGCCAGTTCGGCGGCGGTGCGCGTGAGGGTGATTTTAGACTTCTTCATGGAGCAACTCCTTCAGGCGTTTCTTTCCCAATAGTAGCTCTCGTACCGGTGTCGCCTGGGTCTTCTTCACGAAGGCGTGAAACACCAAAATGCCCCGCGGAGAACGGCTGTAATAGAACGCGCGATAAATTCCAGTCCGGTCGCGGATTCGCAACTCTGCGGCGCCGGGCTCGAGGGAAGGCATGGGCCGGGAGAGCGGCATGGTCAGAACTTCACCCTTCTGAAGATCGTAGATGGCCTTGCCAAGCTCCTGGCGGACGTCTTCCGGAAACGAACGGATGGCAGCCCTCGCCGCAGGATGGAAGATCGCCGCCTTCACCCGATTAATGTCTCATATCTGGGACATTCGGTCAAGGCAAAGAAAAGCAGATCCCTCGCTCCGCTCGGGATGACAAGCGGGGCGATTAGGGCTTGGTGCGGGAGCGAGACAGGCTGCGAAGCCGCGCAAGCAACGCCGCGAGATGCGGCCAGTCTTGCTCGGTCACGGCTGTGAATTTCAATCCCATTCCCTTGCCAGGCTCAACATGCCGCACGATGGCCTCCGCCCGGATTTGGCCTTCCTCGACAAGAAAATCGAGCTTGGCCTTCATGCCCACCGGCTGTGGAACCGAGGTAGCAATAAACAGACCTCCGGCGCTCAGGTCCCGGACCGGTGAGAGATCATTCCTACCATTGCAACGCCAACAGACGCAGACCCCGTCCGGCGCCTCGACACGAGAGGTATGCCGGCGCGAATACGAAGGTGTTTGCCGAGACGGGAACACAAAGCACCTTAA